>CAYRNE010000198.1:0-5963 GCA_964425245.1 uncultured Devosia sp. | reverse complement strand
GTCCGTGGGCGCCATGGCGCGCGGCTCGGCCGACCGCTACTTCCAGCAGGAGGTGAGCGATACACTCAAGCTTGTGCCCGAAGGCATCGAGGGGCAGGTACCCTACAAGGGGCCGGTGGGCAACGTCCTGCATCAGCTCGCGGGGGGCTTGCGCGCGGCGATGGGCTATACCGGCGCGCACAATCTAGCCGAGTTCCGACAGAACGCGTTGTTCGTGAGAATATCTGGCGCCGGGCTGCACGAGAGCCACGTCCACGATGTCGCGATCACCCGCGAGCCGCCGAACTACCGGGCGGGGTGATGCACGCGAACCCTCTCGACGACTGGTACTGGGAGGGAAACGTCGTTGAAGCGCTCTGTGCACATCTGTCGGCAAATGGATGGACGATAGAGTCGCGCGCCGACACGCTGTTGAAACAGCGGGGCGTCGACATTGTGGCTACCCGAATGGACGCCAAGTTACTTGTCGAAGTGAAGGGCTACCCACCCAGCGTCTATCGTGATCCCCGCCGTGCGGGGGAAAAGAAGCGTACAAACCCAACGGTGCAGGCAAAGCATTGGCTGGCCGAAGCCATTTTCAGTGCGATGCGCCTGAGGCCCAAGCACGTTGATGCTCAGGTCGCTATCGCTGTGCCTGACTTTCCTCGCTATCAGTCGTTGCTCGGTGAAGTGGGTTCGAGCCTGACGAGCATGGGAATCGGCATATTTGTGGTTTGTGAGGATGGAAGCGTCCAGACGACGGTGTCAGAGCGTTGAGGCTCCCCGGTAGACTCTCAGCCGCCATTGAAGTCCTCGCGGACATCGACGCCCGCCATCGCCCGGCATCGGAGGCGCTGAAGGCCTGGGGGCTCAACAACCGCTTCGCCGGAGCAGGGGATCGCGCCGCGATCGGCAATCTCGTCTACGACGCGTTGCGCCGCCGCGCTTCGCATGGGTTTGCGATGGGAGAAGACTCCCCGCGCGCGCTGGTGCTGAGCGTCGCCGTGCGGGACTGGGGTGAGCACCCGGATGCGCTCGCCGCGGCCTTTGCCGAGGATCGCCACGCGCCCGAAACAATGAGCGCGGGCGAGGTGGCCCGGCTCAGCGAGCCCGACCCCTGGACCGATGCGCCGGATCACGTCCGCGCCGACGTTCCCCAATGGGTTGTGCCGCTGTTGGCTGATAGTCTGGGCGGGAGCTGGATCGAGGAGGCGCGGGGATTTACGCTGCGCCCGCCGCTCGACCTCCGTGTCAACACGCTGAAATCGAACCGCGATCGCGTGCTGAAGGCGCTGGCCCGCTTCAACGCCGAGCCGGCGGCCCTGACGCCGCACGGCATCCGCATCGCTGCCGGCGATCGCGACAGCCGTACCCCGAACGTCCAGGCCGAGGAAGGCTACCTCAGGGGGGGCTTCGAGGTGCAGGACCTCGGCAGCCAGGTTGTGGCGCTGCTCGCGGGGGCGAAGGCGGGCGAGCAGGCGCTCGATTTCTGCGCCGGGGCGGGCGGCAAGACCCTCGCCATGGCGGCGGCGATGGAAAACAAGGGCCAGATCTTCGCCCACGACAGCGACAGGCAGCGCCTCGCCCCGATCTACGACCGCCTGAAGCGGGCCGGGGTGCGCAATGTGCAGGTTCGTCCGCCCGGAGCGGGCGTCCTGGATGATCTCGTCGGGCGCATGGACAGGGTGCTGGTGGATGCCCCTTGCACCGGCTCGGGCACGTGGCGCCGGCGGCCGGACGCGAAGTGGCGGCTGACGCCGGAGCAGCTCGAAGCCCGCGTCGCCGAACAGCGCGCAATCCTCGCCGATGCGGCCCGCTACATGAAGCCGGGCGGCACGCTCGTTTACATCACCTGCTCGATCCTGCCGCAGGAAAACGGCGCGCAGGTCACGGACTTTGTCTCCGCGCACCCGGACTTCGCGATCGTGCCCGGTTTAGGCCTCTGGCACTCGACCATCGGCGGCGTCGGCCGGGCGTTGTTCCGTCCCGAGGGCGGGCTTCAGCTCACGCCCGCGACCACCGGCACCGACGGCTTCTACGTCGCGATGTTGCGGAAAGCCGGATAGTTGCCCGCGAGGAAACGGGGCCGGCGGATGCCAGAGACCGAAGAGAGCGGGACACCGACGCCGGCGATCGGATCGGCAGGCGAGGTGTTCCGCGCGTTCCTGAAGCTTGGGCTCACCTCCTTCGGCGGGCCTATCGCGCATCTCGGCTATCTTCGCGACGAGTTCGTCGTGCGGCGAAAATGGATCGGCGAGGCCGGCTATGCCGATCTTATCGCGCTCTGCCAGTTCCTGCCGGGGCCAGCCAGCAGTCAGGCGGGATTCGGGATCGGTCTGATGCGGGCCGGATGGCCGGGAGCACTGGCGGCGTGGACGGCGTTCACGCTGCCGTCGGCCGTGATGCTGGCCGCCTTCGCCTTCGGTGCGACGGCCTTCAAGGGGCCGCTGGGGGCCGGCCTCGTGCACGGCCTCAAGATCGTCGCGGTCGCGGTCGTGGCGCAGGCGGTCTGGGGCATGGCGCGAGCACTGACCCCCGATTGGCAGCGTGCCGCGATCGCCGTCGTGGCAGCGGTGCTGGCCCTCCTCGCACCTGGCTCGGCGGCTCAGATCGCCGCCATCGCCGGCGGCGCGCTCGGCGGCCTGTGGCTCTGCCGCCACGACGCCATCGTAAGGGCCGGCCGCCTCGCCGTACCGCTGTCGCGCCGGACGGGCGCCGTGCTGTTGGCGACCGCCGTTCTGTTGCTCGGTCTCATGCCGCTGCTCAGCGCGGCGTTCCCGGTCCATGTGCTGGCGATGGCCGACGCCTTCTACCGCGCCGGCGCGCTCGTCTTCGGCGGCGGACACGTGGTGCTGCCGCTGCTCGAGGAACAGGTGGTGCAGCCGGGCTGGGTCGGCATGGATGAGTTCCTCGCGGGCTACGGCGCCGCACAGGCCGTGCCGGGACCCCTCTTCACCGTCGCGGCCTATCTCGGGGCGGTGATGGAACCCGAACCCAACGGCGTCCCCGGCGCGGCGATCGCGACCCTGTCGATCTTTCTGCCCGGCCTGCTGCTCGTCGCCGGAGCGCTGCCGTTCTGGGATGCGATGCGCAAACGGCCATTGGCGCAGGCCGCGCTGCGCGGCACGAACGCCGCTGTCGTCGGCCTGCTCGCCGCGGCGCTCTACGACCCGCTTGGAACCAGCACGATCCTCGCCCCGGTCGACCTCGTGCTGGCGTTCGCGGGCCTTCTGCTTCTGATGCTGGGGAGAGCGCCGCCCTGGCTCGTGGTCCTGCTGCTCGGCGGCGCGGGGGCAGGCCTGACCCTGCTGTGATGCAGCGAGCAGGCCGCGGGCCTTGATGCTCCCTATGTTCGCCGGGGCATAGCTGCAACTTTCCCCGTGCGGGCGCCGTTGCTTGGCGCATGAGCACAACGGGACTCGGTTCGAGCGCACCCCGCAAATGGTTGATCCTCACCGGCTTCCTGGCGGTCGTCCTCGGCGTCGGTTCGCTGATCGGAATCGTGACCGCGCCCGGCGAATGGTACGCCAGCCTCGACAAGCCCCCGTTTAACCCGCCGAGCTGGGTCTTCGCGCCGGTCTGGTTCACGCTCTATGTGCTGATCGCCATCGCCGGATGGCGCAGTTTCCGGCGCGCGCCGACCGGGACCGCGTTCAAGCTCTGGGCCGGTCAGATGATCCTCAACTGGCTCTGGTCGCCGACCTTCTTCGTCCTCCACTGGCTTTGGGCGGCCGGCGTGGTCATCCTCGCCCTGCTGGCAGTCATTGCTGCCTATATCGCCCTCAACTGGCGCCGGGACCGCGTCGCCTCGTGGCTCTTTGTTCCCTACCTCGCATGGGTGGGCTTCGCGACCGTCCTCAATATCTCGATCGCCATCCTCAATTAGGCGCTGCGAAGCGTTCGCCCAAGGGTCGCGTCCCGCAGAACGCCGATGACGCCGGCAGCGTGCGGCTCTAATGATTTGGACCGCAATCCGGCCGAGGAGCGGTCATGTCGATCTTCTCCATACCCATCGTCGCCGATACCGTCGCGAGGCTCATGAACCGCGGCTCCTATGCCTATACTTCGCCCGAACTGCGCTTCGACGAGATAACCGGCCTGAAGAGCGAGATCAGCATTCCGACCCGCCACGGTCCGGTCCGCTGCATCCGGTATCTGCCGTCCGGCGAAGAGGGCAGGCCTGCGGTCTATGTGAACTTTCACGGAGGCGGCTTCGCCTTCCGCGATCCGGAGCAGGACGATCCCTTCTGCCGCTACCTCGCGGCACGTGCCGGAGTGGTCGTCTTGAACGTCGACTACGACGTGGCGCCGAAGCATCGCTTTCCGGTTCCGGTCGAGGAGGCCTACGACATCGCTGCCTGGGCCAGCGGGGCGGCGCAGGCCTGGGACGGATCGCGGCTCTGCGTCGGCGGGCAGAGCGCGGGCGGCAACCTCGCGACGGCCGTGGCGCGGCTGAGCCTCGAACGGGGCGGTCCTCCGATTGCGCTTCAGGTCATGCACTACGCCGCGCTCGATCTCGCAAGCGCCGAGAAAAAGCGGCCGCCCGGTTCCGGCATCCAGCTCGTGCCCCGCTGGGTGGGGAAGGTTTTTGCCAAGGCGTACATCCCCGATCCCCGGCAGCGGCGCCACCCGCTGGCGTCGCCGGCCTGGGGCAACAACGCGGCGGGCCTGGAGGGCATCGCGCCGGCGCTCGTCATCACCGCCGAGCACGACACGCTGCACGAAGAGGGCGCGAGCTATGCCGAGGCGCTGCGGCGGGCCGGCGCGCTGCGCGAGCACCTTGTCATCCCCGGGGCCGGGCACGCCTACAACATCGTCGGCGGCACGCGCGCGCAGGCGGAGCAGGCCTATGCGACGATCGTCAGGCACGTTCGCGAGGCAACGGGGACGGCACCGCCGGCCTAAAGCCACAGCTTGCAGAATCCCGGGTGGCCTTCTATTTCCCCGCCATGACAGCCCCCGCCGCGGCACCGCCCGCTGAATCCATCCTTATCGTCGATTTCGGGTCGCAGGTGACCCAGCTCATCGCGAGGCGTATCCGCGAAGCCGGCGTCTATTGCGAGGTGCACCCGTTCAATCATGCCGCGGCAGCGTTCCGCGCACTGAGGCCACAGGGCGTCGTCTTCTCCGGCGGCCCGGCCTCAGTCATGGAGGAGGGCAGCCCTCGCGCGCCGCAGGAGATCATCGAGGCGGGCGTGCCGATCCTCGCCATCTGCTACGGCCAGCAGACGCTCTGCCTGCAGCTCGGCGGCAAGGTGGAGGGTGGGCATGCCCGCGAGTTCGGCCGCGCCGATCTCGAGGTGAAGGCGCCGAGCCGGCTCTACGAGGGGGTCTGGGAGGTCGGCGGCAAGTATCCCGTCTGGATGAGCCACGGTGACCGCGTGACCGAATTGCCGGAGGGTTTCGAGGTTGTAGCGACTTCGCCCAACGCGCCCTTCGCCATTGCCGTGAACGAGGAGCGCCGCCTCTATACAACGATGTTCCATCCCGAGGTCGTGCACACGCCGGAGGGCGGCCGCCTACTCGCCAACTTCGTGCATAACGTCGTGGGGTTGAAGGCCGACTGGACCATGGCCGCCTACCGCCAGCGCGCTATCGAGAAAATCCGCGCGCAGGTCGGAAAGGGCAGGGTGATCTGCGGCCTTTCGGGAGGCGTCGATTCTTCGGTGGCGGCGGTGCTGATCCACGAAGCGATCGGGGACCAGCTCACCTGCATCTTCGTCGACCACGGCCTCATGCGTCTGAACGAGGCCGAGGAGGTCGTGACGATGTTCCGCGACCACTACAACATTCCGCTCGTCCACGTGGACGCCACGGACACTTTCCTCACCGAGCTCGAGGGGGTGAGCGACCCCGAGAGCAAGCGCAAGATCATCGGCCGGCTCTTCATCGAGACCTTCGAGGCCGAGGCGAAGAAGATCGGCGGTGCCGAGTTCCTGGCCCAGGGGACGCTCTACCCCGACGTGATCGAGAGCGTGAGCTTC
>CAYRNE010000197.1:0-5970 GCA_964425245.1 uncultured Devosia sp. | reverse complement strand
TGGCGCGCGAGGCCTTCCGGGCCATGCGCGACCAGGACCCGCAGGGCGGGCGCATCATCAACAACGGATCGATCTCCGCCACCGTGCCCCGCCCCGGTGCCGCGGCCTATACCGCGACCAAGCACGCCATTACCGGCCTCACGAAATCGATCTCGCTGGATGGGCTCGCCTTCAACATCGCGTGCGGCCAGATCGACATCGTCAATACCGCGACGGACATGACTGCGCGGATGAACAGCGGCTCGCTGCAGGCCAACGGCACGATCATGCCCGAGCCCACCTTCGACGTGAAGCATGTCGTCGAAGGCGTGATCTACATGGCAGGCCTGCCGCTCGACGCCAACGTTCAGTTCATGACGGTGATGGCGACGACGATGCCTTACATCGGGCGCGGCTGAAGCGCGCGGCTGCCCCCCGCACGAGGGCAAGCGGCCCGCGCGGGTCAGGGGCCGCCGCGCCGTTCAGTTCTTCTGCTTGCTCCCGGGCGATGGCGCGGCCGGCTCGGCATCGGATGGCGGCTGCGGCGCCGCAGACAGATCCGCGTCTGCGGTTGTCACGACGAAATTGGTGAAGTCCAGGCTGGCAGGCGAACCGGTCGGGGCCGCCCCGTAGATGCCGAGAAGTCCGCCGCCCTCGGGCGGCTGGCCACGAAACTGGGCAACCTGCTTTCCGTTGACGAAGACCGTCGCGACATTGCCCCTCGCCACGACGCGCAGCGAATTGACGCCGGTCCCTGAGTTCACGACTCCTTCGGTCAACGTCCAGTCAACCGGCGAGAGCCAACGGTTGTTCTGCACCCGGGATACCTTGACGTAACCGCTCGTGGTTACGTCGAGGGTATAAAAGTTCTCGTAGTCGGAGCCCCAGAAAACGAGGCTGCCCCACCCTCCGTCGGGATCGTCGTTGCGCTGCACGACATCGACGCAGGCATCGAAATCGTTATAGAGGGCTGCCTGATTGAGGATGGTGTAGCCGCCTGCGGCGTTCACCTCGATCGTCAGCTTGCCGCTTTCGATTGTCGTTCCCTCGAAGTTGCCCCACGCCGGATCGGCAAACGAGAAGTCGTCGGCGTAAAGCGTGCTCGAGCCCTGACACGCAATCGCGGGGGATGTGGCGAGAGCCAGGGACGCGACGGCGGCGGCAAAGACGGTGCGGTTCATGACATTTCCCAGGTGCAGCCAGAGCGCCGACGATTCCACGAAATCCGGGCCCGTACAAGCGACCCCAGAACACGATGGCTAACGGTCGGCGCGGACAACGGAGATATTGAATTCCGCGGTGCCGAGGTGGCCCAGGAGCCGGAGCCACAGCGGCAGGTATTGCTCGGGTCCGCGTGCGCTTTCGATCCCGCCGAGATCGACGATCTGCTGCCAACCGAAGCTGCGCAGGATGTCTTTCACCTTGCCCTTGGCGGCGGCATCGTTTCCCGACAGGAACACCGCGTGCGGGCCGCGAATTCGCTGCGGCTCGACCATGAGTGCATTGTTCACGGTGTTGAGGGTCTTCACGACCATGGTTTGCGGTAGCCCGCGCTGCAGCACCTCGCCGAGTGAATCGGTGTTGTTGATGGCAAGCGTGGGCGGAGCGCCCTTCGAGAAATCGAGGGGGTTGGAAACGTCTATGAGAATCTTGCCCTCGAGCTCCGCGCTGACAGCGGTCAGCACGTCGACGCAGACATCGCCGCGCAGGCAGTTGAAGACCATTTCGCCATGGCCGGCAGCTTCGGCGAAGCTGCCTGCCCGGCCGCCGGTCCGCCCGGCGAATGCGACGGCCTTGACGTTGTCGGCCGAGCGCGCGCCCATCATGACGTCGTGGCCGAGCCCGACGAGACGCCCGCCGATCGCGTTGCCCACGTCGCCGGTTCCCAGAACCCCGATCTTCATGGCCTTCCTCACGCCTTTGCCGGCGCGAGGATAAATCAGGCCCGGAGACAGAAATCCACCCCGGCGCGGCTACACCGGGACAAAACTATAGGCGGTAGCCATAAGCGTAAGGGCGGCGAGGAAGAGCGTCGAAAGCGCAGTAACCCGGATCATTGTCCTGACCTCTTGGTTGTGACCGGAAGAACAACGCGGCCGGAGTCGCCGCGTTCCCTCAGCGGAGCTGCGCCTCCTCGCCGCCGATCCAGACCGCCTTGACCTCGAGATCGTCCGAGAGCAGCACCATGTCGGCCCTCGCGCCCCGCCGCAGGTGGCCGCGGCTCTCGTCGAGGCGAAGCAACCCCGCGGGATAGAGCGACGCCATCCTCAGGGCTTCGTCGAGGCCGACGCCGAGGGTCCGGTGAACGTAGCGGACGGCGTCGATCATCGTGAGGTCCGCGCCGGCGAGCGTACCGTCGGAAAGGCGCAGCGCACCGTCGCGCCTGAGGATGGTGCGGCCGTTGAGCGTGAAACTCTCCGCCCCGGTTCCCATCGGCGCCATCGCGTCGGTGACGAGAAGCATCCGCCCCGGCCCGCTCTTGCCGCGGATGGCGGCCGCGAGCGTCGCGCGGTGAACGTGAATGCCATCGGCGATCACGCTCGCGTTGAGGGGCAGGTCCAGAGCGGCGCCGACGATGCCGGGCTCGCGATTGCCAAGCTGGCTCTGCGCGTTGAAGAGGTGGGTCACGAGCGTTGCCCCCGCCTGCGCGGCAGCGGCAGCCTGGTCGTATGTCGCATCGGAGTGGCCGATCGAAACGACCACGCCGGCCCGCACCATCGCCTCGATCGCCTCGGGCTCCACGACCTCCGGTGCAACGGTGGTGAGCAGGCACGGCATGCCCGACAGAGCGTGGATCATCCGCTGCAGGTCGTTTTCCGAGAATGGCCTGAAAAGCGCGACATCGTGTGCCCCCTTGCGGGAGGCGGCGAGATGCGGCCCCTCTAGGTGCAGGCCGAGGAAGCCCGGCACGTGCCGACGTGCCGCATCGAGCCCTGCCTCCACGGCCCGATCGGTGACCTCGGGCGTATCGGTGATCAACGTCGGCAGACACGCCGTCACGCCAAACCGCATTCCCGTCCGGCATATCGTCGCGACGGTTTCAAGCATCGGTTCCTCGTTGAACTGCACGCCGCCGGCGCCGTTCACCTGAATGTCGATGAACCCGGGAACGAGCATTCCGCCAGGAAGCGCGATGCGCCGGGCGTCGGCCGGGTAATCATCGGCAGCAACGCCTTCGACCGCACCGTCGCCGACGACAAGCGCAACGTCGTCGTACCACTCCTCGCCGTCGAAAATCCGGGCCCCGGTCAGGACAAGTCGTTCAGCCATCGTATCCGCTTCAAGACGGTGTCGGTCTGCGCAGCCGCCAGGCGGCCTGCGTTCCGGCTGTATCCGATCCGCCGGTGTGAGAACAGATGGACGTGCCAACCTTTTGCATCGAACCGGAACTCCGGCACCCTGCTGCCGTTGCCTCAATGAGGAGACGGTCGAATGGCAACAGCGAAATCCCCACGGAATCGTTCGAAGGTCGGGCCGCAGGGCGAGGATGCCGATTTTCTCGTCGAGGAGTTCGACATGCCGGCCCGTGACGCCGCAGATCTCGTCAGCCGGGACAGCGACGACACCGACAGGATCGCGGCAAAGGCGGCCGCACGACAACGGAAGCGCGACGCGCTGAAAGACGTGCCGTCGGCGGAGTCGCCTCAGGATGATCTGGTGGCGGATACCGACGAGGAGGCGCTGAAGCCCGTCGTGCGCCGCCCGAACAGACGCATCGGCGCCGGTTGAATCGGGCCGCGGTAGCTAACCGGTATTGGCTTCCGGCGTCGGCGTATAAACCGAGACCTGTCCCCTGCCCCGGGCCTTGGCGACGTAGCAAGCCGCATCGGCCTCGCTCATGAGTTCGAGCGGGTCGCGTGTGCCGTCGGCAATGAGAGTAATGCCGATACTCGTACCGATGCGATAGGACCTGCCCTCCCACGAAAACTCCATCGCCGCGACGGCATCTACGATTTTCTGCGCGACCGTCACTGCGGCGGGCGCCGCGCAATCGGCGAGCAGGACGGCAAATTCGTCGCCGCCGATGCGTGCTGCAAAATCCTGGCGGCGGCAGGCGGTGCGTATCGCCTCTGCGACGCGCTGCAACAGGGCATCGCCCGCGGCGTGGCCGGCGCTGTCGTTGACCGGCTTGAAGCGGTCGAGGTCGATGAAGCACAGGGCGTGACCCCGCCGCTCGCGTTCCGCCTGTTCGGCGGCCGCGACGATCGCGCGTTCAAAGGCCGTGCGATTGGGCAGGCCGGTCAGCGCGTCGTGGCTCGCGGAATGAGCGAGCTGCCGCTGCAACCGGCGGCTGCTCGAAATGTCCTGGAAGACGAGGACCGCCCCGATCAATTCGCCATCGGGAAGACGGAGCGGCGCTGCCGAGGCGCGGATGTCTCGCCGCGCGCCGTCGCGGCCCGCGAGGACGGCGTCTTCATCGAGAAAGGCAACCTCACCGCTGTCGAGGCAGGGACGAACCGGATCGCCGAGCGGCTCGCCCGTCGCGTCCGCGACGACGTTGAACACCACCGCGAGGTTCTTGCCCAACGCATCCGCCTCGGACCAGCCGGTCATCCGTTCGGCAGCCGGGTTCATGAAGGTCACGCAACGTGTGACATCGGTCGAGATCACGCCATCGCCGATCGATTCCAGCATGACCCGCAGGCGCTCCTTGCCGGCGGCCAGCTCGGCCTCCACTTCCTTGAGCCGGCTGATATCCGTGTCGGTGCCGATGGTGCGGACGCTGTTGCCTTCGCCATCCCATTCGACCGGACGCCCCCGGCTCAGGATCCAGATCCAGTGCCCGTCCCGGTGCCGCTCGCGGTATTCGAGTGTTTCGTATCCGTCCTCGCCCTGGTTCTGCTTTCCGACGGTGGCCTTGATCCGGGCGACGTCATCGGGATGGATGCGCGCCAGCCATTTCTCCTGCGCCGGGTCGACATACTCGTCGTCGGGGATGCCGCGCATGCGCCGCCATTGGCGAGAGTAGAACATGCTGCCGGTGCGGACGTCGAAGTCCCAGACACCCTGCCCCGCCGCCTCGAGCGCAAAGTTCCAGCGGCTTTCGGAATAGGCAAGGGCCGCCTCGGCGCGCTTCTGCGCGTCGATGTTCATCACCTGCAGGATGACGTATAGGGTCTTGCCGCTGCGCTCGCTGCGGAGATCGGAGGCAGAAGCCAGCACCCATACCGCGCTTCCGTCCGCGTGCCGAAGGCGGCATTCGGCCCGATGCTCTTCGATCTCGCCGCCGAGCAGTCGCTTGACGTGCAGTTCCAGCGAGGCGTTGCAATCGGCATGGACGAAGTCGCCGAAGCTGCGGCCGAGACACTCCTCCTTGCCCAGCCCCAGCATCTCGGCGAAGGCGCCGTTGACGTAGATCAGCCGGCGATTGGCACCGATCAGTGCCATGCCGGCGGCCGCGTTCTCCATGACCTTGCGGAGAAGCGCACCGCTCTGTTCAAAATGAAATACGCCGGTTTCGGCGTCGTCCGGGGTGATACCCATCCGGCAATCATAGTGCGCGCGCGTTAACGCACTGCTTCCGGCGCCGGTTACAATTCGAGTCAGCGTCGGCGCGCAAGCGACGGAAACGCAACCGGTTTCCCGCCACGGGCGGCTGGTTCAACAGGCATCTCGTGGCGCGGCGCGGGCACGGCCGCAGGCACTTCTGCTACGACGGTGCCGCGGCGCTGAGCCCCCAGGGCAAAGGGTCGGAGGACCGGATGCGCGAGCCGGCGACGCGGGGGGCGCCGCCGGCTCTGCTTACTTGTTCTGCCTGTTGTCGATGATCGACTGGACCACCGAGGGATCGGCCAGAGTCGAGGTATCGCCGAGCGAGCCGAAGTCGCTCTCGGCCACCTTGCGCAGGATGCGGCGCATGATCTTGCCCGAACGCGTCTTGGGCAGGCTGGCGGCGAACTGGATCAGATCGGGCTGCGCGATCGGGCCGATCTGCTGGCGCACCCAGGACCTGAGCTCGTTGCGAAGCGCGTCGCTCTCCGCCTCGCCCGC
>CAYRNE010000196.1:0-5977 GCA_964425245.1 uncultured Devosia sp. | reverse complement strand
CCTCGGGCTGCGCGCCATGGAGCCGGCGATGTCGCCGCCGAGCCGCCGGCTTTCAAAGACGACGAAGGCGATGTCGATCAGCGCGCGCGAGAACTTCTTCGATTGAGGCGGTTGGTGGGTGCCGTCCTGCCCCTCCCGAGGTCCCCATTGCGGCCGATCGGGCCGAGGAATACCCTCTCAGTCGATGCGATCGTCGTGGGGGGACGACATGGACTGGTATTCGATCTTCAAGTTTCTGCACGTGACGTCGGCCATCATCTGGCTCGGCGGCGCCCTGACGATGGTGCTTTTGGGCGTCGCGGCCGATCGCGCCAAGGATGACAACGATCTCGTCGGCATCGTCCTCAAGGTCGCCTGGGCGGCCGATCGGATTTTCGTGCCGGCGAGCGTCGCGACCCTGATCTTCGGCCTTGTGGCCACCTGGATCGGCGGGCTCTGGTCGCAGCTTTGGGTGATGATTGGGCTTGCCGGCATCGTCGCGACGATCTTCATCGGCGTCGTCATCCTGACGCCGCGCGCCAAGAAGGTCAAAGCCGCTCATGCCGGCGGCAGCGTCACCGCCGAGTCGGTCGGGCTCTCGAAAGAGATTCTCGCCATCGCCAAGTTCGACATGGTGATGCTGTTCACCATCGTCGCCGACATGGTGCTGAAGCCCAAGCCTGAGCACTGGATCACGCTCGCCATCATGGCGCTGGTGGTTGTCGCGGCGGCTGCTGCCCTCCTGCCGCGTGCCCTGAAGCGGACCGTGCCGGCCTAGCGTTCGGGTTCCTTCTGCAGGACGTTAGCGAGTTCGGGAATGAAGTCGCGGACGACCGGCTGACGCTGCACCGCGTAGGGGAGGGGGCGGACGACGCGCATCGCTGCGATGCCGACGCGCACCGTCATCAGCCCGTTGACGATCCCCTCGCCGAGCCGGGCCGATAGCCGTGCGGCGAGGCCCTGGCCGACGAGCTGCTCCATCACGCCGTCGGTGAGCACCAGCCCGCCCGTCACCGCCAGATGGCTGAGGATCGCGCCGATCAGCCGCCACGAACCGAAAAGGCCCGGGCGGGCGCCATAGAGCCGGGCGATATCGCGACCGAGGCGCACGCTCTCGAAGATGACGAACGCGATGTCGATCAGCGCCCGTGGCGAGACGGTCGTCACCAATGCGACTCGCCGCGCGGAGGCGGCGGTGAGCGCCCGTGCGCGGGCATCGAGCGGCGCCATCAGGGTTCGTTCGGCGAGGCGCACGTACTCGCTGCCGTCGAAGATGTCTCGTTCCGCGGCAGCGAGCGCCTGCCGCGCCCGGGCAAGGTCGGCGCGCGGCTCGTAGACGGCATCGAGCTCGCGGACCAGCGACCGGCCCTCCGCGGCCCGGTCCGAGACAAGCACCGCCGCTGCCCGCGCCCGCAGCGCGTCCAGCGCACGCAGGCGCGAGATCGCCAATATCTCCCGGATGGCAAGCGCGGCGAGTGCCGCGACGAACATGGCGAGCACGGCGAGGCCGAGCCATCCGAGCCACTCGTTCGTCGCGAAAAGGTCGCGGATCAGACGATCCGCAGCAAGGGCGAGCGCGAGGGAAACGAGGACTCCGCCCGCGCCCCACGCGAGTTTGCCCAGAAAGCCGAGAAGGCGAGGTGGTCTCTGCGGAATGATCTCGTCGGCTTCGGGCTCCGCGAAGGTCTCGACCTCGGTGCTCACGGTCGCCGCCTTTTCGGGCGCGAAAGCGCGAGGGGGCCGCCGCTCGGTTGCAGTGCCATCCGCTTCCGGCTTGATCGGACGGGCGACGGGTCGTCTCATTTCAGCCAGTCTCCGATCAGGTAATCGAGTGCGCGGTCGAGGCGGATGTGCGGCAGCATCACGTTGCCGGAAGCGTCGCGGTCGAGGTTGCGCGGCGGCAGGAAGCGCAGGAACCTGAGACCGAACCCGGCCGCGTGCTCGTCGAACAGGTTCTGCGGGCTCGATGGAAGATCTCCCGGAAAGAATGCGATTTCGGTCTTGCCGTCGTAGCTCTCGCCATCGAGCGTCTCGCCCGGTTCGGGAGTCCCGATGATCACGTCGAGCTCGGCCCCGCTCTCGGCGATCCGGCCCTCACGGGTCGCCCGGACGGCGGCGAGCGCGAGCGACCGCGTCTCGGCGCCCGCGAACCTCGCCCGCTTTGCCGCGTCCGCCACGAGGCGCATCATGATGGCCTCCAGCCGGTCGTGCGAGGTGTGGTGGATGTGGTCGGCCTTGGTTGCCGCAAAGAGGATGCGGTCGATGCGCCGTGCGATCAGCCGCACGAACGGGTTCGTGTCCCCTTGCCGGAAGCACCTGAGGATATCGGTGAGCGCGGCCTCGAGGTCGGCTATGGCGGCGGGTCCGGCGTTCAGTGCGCGCAGGGTGTCGACGAGGACGATCTGCCGGTCGAGCCGCGCAAAGTGATCGCGAAAGAACGGCCGCACCACGATGTCCTTGTAAGCTTCATAGCGCCGCTCCAGCATGGCGTAGAGGCTGCGGCCCGGAACAGGCCCGGACGGCGCAGGCAGAGGCGCGAAGGTCAGGGCCGGCGAGCCGTCGAGATCGCCGGGCATGAGAAAGCGGCCGGGCGGCAGGGTCGACAGGGCACGAGCGTCGCTTCGGCTGGCGCGGAGATAATCCTTGAATGCGTTGGCCAGCGTCTCGGCGTCCGGGTCGTTGGCGTCCTTCGTCGGGTCAACGCCGCCAAGCGCGTCGAAGAAGCGGTCCGCCTCCGGAAACGAATGCGGCCGGCGTGCCCGCTCGAGCGCCTGCTGGCTCCAATCGGCAAAGCCGAGCGACAGCAGCGGCAGGTCGAGCAGCCACTCGCCGGGATAATCGACGATGTCGAGGTTGAGCGATGTCGGCCCGAGCATGCCGGACAGCCACCGTTGCGACTGGAATTTCAGCACCAGCCGTAGCTGGCTGATCCGTTTCGTCGACTCCGGCCATTGCGGGGCCCTGGCGGTCAGCGCCTCGAGGTGTTGCTCATAGGCAAAACGCGGGATGGCGGCATCGGGATACTCGGCCAGCCGCGCCCCGATGAACCGCCCTTCGCTGAGCGGCGCGAAGCCGGGAAGCCGGCCGCCGGTCAGCAGCGAATGAACGAGCGCGGTGATGAATACCGTCTTGCCCGCGCGGCTGAGCCCGGTGACTCCCAGCCGCAGCGTCGGGGTGAACGGCGCGGACGCCGCGTCGGCAAGGTTGCCCAGCGCGATGCCGATCTCGTCGGTGATCCTCGTCGGCGGGTTGGGCAATCGAACTCCTCGCGGTCCCGCAGAAGTTATGTTGCGGCAACGGGATTGCAAGTGAGACGCTTGGGGCGTGAACTGCCGCCTTCGCGTGACGACGGCCGCGGTCGCGGTCGGGGCGGGGCGGCCGCGTTCTGTTGCATGGCGGCCCGAAGGCAGCAATTATCGCCGTCCGCCGTGGAATCCGTGAACGATCACATGCTGCATGCCTGCCGACCGTCTCCGTGCCAATACGAAGGTCCGTGCCAGCGCTCCGGAAAGGCGTTCATGTCATGACAAACCGACCCTATTTCCGTAGCACTTTGCTCGAAGCAGCGGTCGACCCGGCCTCGAGCGCCGTGACGAACGCCACGCTCGGGGAGGTGATCGCCTCACGCCTTTCGCGCCGCGAGCTTCTCAAGGGATCGCTTGCGGTCTCCGCCGCCGCAGCAGCGGCTCCGCTTTCGTTCACCTTCGTCGAAAGTGCGCTGGCCGCGAGCGGCTCCGCCTTCGATTTTGCCGAGGTCGAGACGGGCAATGATGGTTTGGACCACGTTGCTGAGGGCTACGGGGCGGATGTGCTCCTGCGATGGGGTGATCCGCTTTTTCCCGACGCTCCTGCGTTCGACCCGGAACACCAGAGTGCCGAGGCTCAGCTCCGGCAGTTCGGCTACAACAATGACTTCGTTGGCTATATTCCGATCGACGGCGCGTCCGATCACGGTCTGCTGGTCGTAAATCACGAGTTTACGAGCGAGCACCTCATGTTCCCCGATGCGATCCTCAGGAACGGTGCCGGCGAAATCGAAATGGCGCCGGCTTCCATGTCACGGGTGGACGTCGAGATCGCAGCGCACGGCGGTTCCGTCGTCGAGGTGCGTAAGTCGGCTGGCCGATGGCGGCCGGTTCTTGATAGCCCCTTCAATCGCCGCATCACCGCCGCGACGCCGATGGAAATTGCCGGTCCGGCGCGTGGGCACGAACGGTTGGCGACCAGCACCGACCCTGCGGCGGCCCGGGCGCTCGGTACCCTCAACAACTGCGCGGGCGGCGTAACGCCCTGGAACACCTACCTGATGGCCGAGGAGAATTTCCACGGCTACTTCTGGGGCACACTGGCCGAAGGTCATCCCGAGACGCAGAACTATGAGCGCTATGGCGTGCCCGGTTGGACCTACACCTGGGGCCTGTTCCATGAACGCTTCGATGTCGGCGTCGAACCGAACGAACCCAACCGTTTCGGCTGGGTCGTCGAGGTCGATCCTTTCGATCCCGACTCGGTGCCGAAGAAGCGAACCGCGCTCGGCCGCTTCAGGCACGAGGGTGCCGAATCGGTAGTCGCGCGTGACGGACGCGTCGTCCTCTATATGGGCGACGATCAGACCTTCGAATATGCATACAAGTTCGTGACTTCCGGCCGGTTCGATCCGCAAGACCGCGCCGCGAACATGGACCTTCTGGATGCGGGGACGCTTTTTGTCGCCCGGTTCCAGGATGATGGAACGCTGGCCTGGCTGCCCATGGTTGCCGGCGAAGGGCCGCTGACAGCCGCCAACGGCTTCGCCAGTCAGGCGGACGTCGTGATCGAGGCGCGTCGCGCCGCCGATCTGCTCGGTGCGACACGGATGGATCGGTCCGAGGATTTCGAGGCCAATCCGGTGACCGGCAAGGTCTACCTGATGCTTTCGAAGAATAGCGGGCGCACCGGTGCGGATGTCGATGCCGCCAATCCGCGGGCGAACAACGCGTTCGGCCATGTCATCGAAATCATCGAGGACGACGGAGATTTCGCCGCGGCCTCGGGCCGCTGGGAAATTCTGTTGCGTTGCGGCGATCCGTCTGTCGCTGAGGTCGGCGCGACATTCTCGATGGATACCAGCAGCAGTGGCTGGTTCAGCGCGCCCGACAATTGTGTCTTCGATAGCCTCGGGCGGCTCTGGATCGCGACGGATGGGGCCCACGATACCGGCCGAGCCGACGGACTGTTCGCCGTCGATACCGAAGGCGCCCTGCGCCGCACCAGCCGGCTCTTCTACCGGGCTCCTCGCGGGGCCGAGCTTTGCGGACCTGCGTTCACGCCCGATGACGAGACGCTCTTCGTCGCCATCCAGCATCCTGCCGAAGGCGTCCACCGGGACGAGCCTTCGCGCCCATCCCACTACGCCGATCCCTCGACCCGCTGGCCCGATTTCGATCCGGCCCTGCCGCCGCGCCCCTCAGTGGTCGCGATCACGCGGCGGGGCGGCGGCAAGATCGGACGGTGAACGCCCGCCCTGCGCGGACGCCGGGCCATGCCGTACTGCCCTTCCCCCGACCTCGTCGATGTCGAACGGTGTCGTCTGGTAGATCTCGTTGATCCAGTTCTGGAACAGGAGGTGCCCGTGGCTGCGCCAGCGGTTTTCGGGCTCACGCGACGGATCGTCATCGGGGAAGACGTTGACCGGCGGCGCCGTATCGAGCCCGGCCGCGCGGTCGCGCTCGTACTCGTCGGCGAGCGAGCGGTTATCGTACTCGAGGTGGTTGAGCATGTAGAGCGCCCGAAGCCGGCGGTCGGCGAGCATGCAGACGCCGATCTCCTCATTGTCGATGAGAATCTCGAGGTCCGGCCCGAGGCTCTGGCGGTCGAAGTCGTTATAGCGCGACACCGGGATTGCGAGGTCGTCCGAGAACCCGCGCAGGAACGGGGAGCGCGGATTGGCGACCTTGTGGCGAAAGACGCCGAACGCCTTCTTGGCCATACGGTAGCGCCTCGCGCCGTGGAAGTGATG
>CAYRNE010000195.1:0-5980 GCA_964425245.1 uncultured Devosia sp. | reverse complement strand
CGGTAACGCTGATGCACCACGGCAACATCACGGTGGGGACCTCCGTCGAGGAAGTCTACCAGATGTGCCGCATCGACCCATGGTTCCTGGAGCGCATCGCCGAGATCGTCGCCATGGAAGCGCGCATCCGCGAACACGGCCTGCCGCAGGACGCGGAAAACCTGCGCATGCTCAAAGGCATGGGCTTTTCCGACGCTCGCCTCGCGTCATTGACGAACAAGGACCCGGAAACGATTCAAAAGACTCGCCAAAAGCTCGGCGTGCATCCGGTCTTCAAGCGCATCGACACCTGCGCGGCCGAGTTCGCCTCGCCCACCGCCTACATGTACTCGACCTACGAGACGCCCTTCGCCGGCGCTCCCGCCGACGAGGCCTGGGTTTCCGACCGGCAGAAGGTCGTCATCCTCGGCGGCGGGCCGAACCGCATCGGCCAGGGCATCGAGTTCGACTATTGCTGCTGCCATGCCTGCTTCGCGCTCGCCGATGCCGGCTACGAATCGATCATGGTCAACTGCAACCCCGAGACCGTGTCGACCGACTACGACACCTCCGACCGCCTCTATTTCGAGCCGCTGACCGAGGAGGACGTGATCGAGATCCTCGAAACCGAAAAGTCGAAGGGCACGCTCCACGGCGTCATCGTGCAGTTCGGCGGGCAAACGCCGCTGAACCTCGCCGATGCGGTGGAGAAGGCCGGCGCCCGCATTCTCGGCACGCAGCCTGCCTCCATCGACCTCGCCGAGGACCGCGATCTCTTTTCGAAGCTCCTCAACAAGCTCGAGCTGACCCAGCCCAAGAACGGCATTGCCTATTCGCTGGAACAGGCGCGGCTCGTCGCCGAGCGGCTCGGCTATCCGCTGGTCATCCGCCCGAGCTACGTGCTGGGCGGCCGGGCGATGCAGATCGTCCATTCGCCGGCCGATTTCGAGCGTTACGTGCAGGAGACGCTCACCTCGCTGGTGCCGCCCGATATCCTCTCCCGCTACCCCAACGACAAGACGGGGCAGATCAACTCGGTCCTTTCCGACAACCCGCTGCTCTTCGACGGCTATCTGCAAAGGGCGATCGAAATCGACGTTGATTGCCTCTCCGACGGCAAGGACGTTTTCGTCTGCGGCATCATGGAGCATATCGAAGAGGCAGGCATCCATTCGGGCGACAGCGCCTGCTCGCTGCCGCCGGTCCACCTTTCGGCCGAGACGATCGCCGAGCTGAAGCGCCAGACACGTGAGCTCGCCTTCGCGCTCAACGTCGGCGGCCTGATGAACGTCCAGTATGCGATCAAGGACGGTACGATCTACCTGCTGGAAGTGAACCCGCGCGCCTCGCGCACGGTGCCCTTCGTTGCCAAGGTCATCGGGCAACCCATCGCCAAGATCGCCGCCCGCGTCATGGCCGGAGAACCGCTTTCGAACTTCAACCTGACCGAGCCAAAGCTCGGACACATCGCCGTCAAGGAAGCCGTGTTCCCGTTCAATCGCTTCCCGGGCGTGGATACGGTGCTTGGACCGGAAATGAAATCGACAGGCGAAGTCATTGGTCTCGATACGGATTTCGCCCTGGCCTTCGCCAAGTCGCAGATGGGGGCCGGCATGCGCGTGCCGCGCGAAGGCACCGTGTTCGTTTCGGTGCGCGACGACGACAAGCCGCTCATCCGCTCGATGATGCGCGACCTCGAAGCCGCCGGCTTCCGCATCCTCGCCACCGCCGGCACCTACCGCTTCCTCTATGACAACGGCATCGTCGCGACCAAGGTCAACAAGGTGACCGAAGGCCGGCCGCACATCGTCGACGAGATGAAGAACGGTGGCGTGCAGCTCGTCATCAACACGACCGAGGGCGCCAAGTCGATTTCCGACAGCCGCGACATCCGGCGCGCCGCACTCGTGGGCAAGATTCCCTACTACACGACCATTCCGGGCGCGATGGCGGCGGTCGACGGCATCCTCGCCTATGGCGAGGGCAACCTGACGGTGAAGTCGCTGCAGGAGTACTTCGCTGCCTAGTTGACGGCGGGTTCGTCCGCGGCGATGGCCGCCATGTCGATCGCGTCGGGCACTGCTGCATCCACCCGCCCCGCCCGGCTCGCCAGAACGAGGTATCCGACGACGGGCTCGCCACGATCGTGGCGCAGCACCGCCTGCTCGAAGCGCAACACCTCGAACCCTCCGGCGCGCAACACGCGGCGGGCCGCCTCCGGCTCGTGTGCGTAACGAAGCGAAGGCCGGAGCACGATGGGCTCCGGGCCCGCGTGGGCTTCGAGCGAGAAGGCGAGGAGGCCACCGGGCACCAGAACGCGGGCGGCGGCGGCGACCACCGGCTCGAGATCGCCGCAGTAGTTGAAGACGTCGGCGGCCGTCAGGAGATCGACACCGCCCCGGTGCGCGGCGAGGAATCGCACGAGCTCGTCCTGCGCGAGGGTATCGTAGATCGCCTTGCGCCGCGCTTCCTCGATCATGCCGCCCGACAGATCGACGCCCTCGAGATAGGAGACGTAGCGCCGCAGCCGCTCGCCCATGAGCCCGGTGCCGCAGCCGAGATCGATGGCGTGAGCCAGCTGGCCGGCCCCGCGGCCGGAAAGAGCCGTCGCGACGAATTCACCCACGGCCTGCGGAACGGCGTAGCGCAGCTTTTGCACGAGCTGCGCCTCGAAGCGCTCGGCATAATCGTCGAAAAGCGCGGCGACAAAGGCGGGGTCGGTTGCGTGGATTTTCGCCTCGCCGTATGCCGCGAGCTTCAGGGCCGCACCGAAGACGCGCTCGGTATCGAGTTCAGAAAGCCGGCGCCAGGCGGCCTTCGCCCCTTCGATGTGCCCGCTCCGCTCGAGATACTCGCCGAGCAGGCTCCATCCCGCCGTCCACCCGGGAACGAGCTCGAGCGCCTGCTGGACAAGTTCGGCGGCGGCGGCGAAATCCCCTGCCTCCGCGAGCGCTGCAGCACAGGCCACGCGACGGTCGGCGATGAGATCGCCCGAGGTGAGTTGACGCTTGCGCAAGATGCGGAGGGGTTCTGCCCCGGCAGGAAGCCGGCGGCGCGATTTGCCTCAGCCGGCGGAAAAACGCAAGGGGGCTCGCACGTTGCGCTTCTCTTGTCGGCCTGGTGCGCCAGGCCCTGACGCGCTTCGGGATGGCTTCGGCGCGCTCGGCACGACGTCCGGAAATCGTCCATACGGTTCTTGCGCACCGTCTTCGGCACGATCCTCCGGGCCGTGACACCCCGACCGCGACGCCGCGCCGCGGGAAAGTGGCGGAAAACCCTCTTGCCTCGGCGCTCAGGAAGCTTATCGTTGTCATCGGATGCGTCGCCTGGCGAGTGGGTCGCGTCCGAGTGTTCGGGCTTGTTTGCGAGCCGGAAACGCCGCAGCCAAACACCGCGCCTCCACGGTGCTGATGCGCGAGACATCTGATTTCAGGCCCCGGTCGTCCCCTCGACGCCCGGGCGTTCGTCGTTACGCGACTCGTATTGAAGCCGGAAAAGATTCAGGCTAAAAACTAGCCGTCGAATACTGCGGCCGACCGTTCGTGCCTGGCGAAGTTTCCTCGCCTGCTGAAGCGTCACCACCGACATTCGATTGGCAGTGTCGTTCCAACAGGGGTGACTGCCACAGCAGACTGCGAGAGGGACTTACATGGCTACCGGCACTGTTAAATGGTTCAACGGCCAAAAGGGCTACGGCTTCATCCAGCCGGACGAGGGCGGAGCGGATGTGTTCGTACACATCTCGGCCGTGCAGCGCTCCGGGCTCAATGGCCTCGACGAAGGCCAGAAGGTCAACTACGAGATCGTCAAGGACAAGCGGACCGGCAAGTCGGCGGCGGATAATCTCTCGCCGGCCGGTTGAACGAGCCGCACCGGAAGGAATCAGGGCGCAGCCATGGGCTGCGCCTTTTTGTTTGGCGCGTGCGGGCCTTGCTGGCCTCACCGCCCTCCCCTCGCTAGAATGGCGCTTCACACCCGGTTGCGCCCGTGCTGAACATCAGCTGCCTCCACTCGGCACGATCCGACATTGCCGTTTTCGAAGCCGCCCGCCGGACCCTCAGGTTCGACGGCGTGATGCTGAAGCATCGCGTGCGCACCGACTTCTCGGGATCCGAAGGCAGAACGATTCCGCAGACGGCCGTGAAGCACGCAGCGGCGGAGCTCTTTTCCTTGTCGAAAGGCGCCAACGGCCTGCTCGTCAGCATCCCTTCGCTTCTGTCGGTCACTGGGGCCGCGGACATCCTCGGCGTCCCTATAGTCCATGCCGATCTCGCCCTCGCCGAAGCGGCAGTGAGCGGCGGCGGGCGCGTGACCGTGCTCTGCGCCAGCGGGTCGGTCCTCGCTTCGATGCGCGCCCTCTTCGACAATGCGGCGATCGCGACGGGCGCAACGGTGGAGGTGCGGCTGGTCAGCGGCGCCGGCGACCTCCTCGGCGCCGGCCGCGAGGCCGACTATCTGCGCGTCATTGCAGACGCGGCCGAGTTGGCGCTCGATGACGGAACATCGGTGGTCGCACTGGCTCAGACCGCCATGGCGGGCGCCGCTGCACTCGTTCGTTCCTCGCGGGTCGTAACCGGGCCGACGGCGGGCCTTGCCGCCGTCGTTCGGGCCGTTCAGGCGACGTCGAACGCCTCGTAGCAATCGTAGTTCGCCTGCGAGACGATCCGGCCGTCGCGCAGCGTGAAGATCATCGCGACGTGCGCAATCATTTCATTGCCCGCCGCCATTGCTCTGATGGGAATATTGAGTACCCCGCGCCACCGCGCTTCCACCGCGACGCGATCTCCATCGGCGAGAATCGATCGGATTTCGTATTGCTGTTCGCTGAGGATCGCGCGCCCCTTGGGTAGGTCCTCCGTGAGTTGCGCGAAATCGCGCACCTGGCCCTTGGCATAGAGCCGGTTGGGATGCTCCATCTGGACGACGCCGGGATCAAGCAGCTGCTTCGCCGCCTCGACATCGAAGCGCGTAATCGCGTCGAGATAGGACTTCACGGTCCTAACGTTGGCTTCCCTGTCCATCGCCCCTCCTAGAACATCGTTCTAGACAGAAACTAGAACGATGTTTTAGTGTTTGTCCAGAGGAATGGCATGACCGATTCGACTCCTGACCGGCGAACACGGATTCTCGATGCCGCCCTCGCCTGCATGCTCGAAAAGGGCTATCGCGCCACCTCGATCGGCGAAATCCGCGCACGAAGCGGGGCGTCGACCGGCAGCATCTACCACTTCTTTGGCGGCAAGGCGGGCCTGGCGCTCGCCCTCGTCGAACGTGCGGTCGCCGGCTGGTCGGCCGCCGGCCAGGTCGCGCTCGACCCGGACGCGGACATGGAAGCCGCCACCAGGGCTTCGATCGCCGGCCTCGTTCGCTGGGGAACGGCCAACCGCGGACTGTTCCGTTTCTTCGACGAAATCCGCAGCCTCGGCGCCAGCGAGCCGGAACTTGCGGCCATCTGGGAGCGGCTCGAGGAAGGGCAGCTGGCGGCCCGGCAGCGCTATGCCGCCGCGCTGGCCGCGGGGCTCGTGCGCGACCTCCCCTGGCCCGTTGCCCATTCGCTGATGGTGGGCCCGGCCTACAACTACCTGCGGCTCGTCGCGGGGGGGCATCCTCCAGATGCCCGGGCTGCCGCGCAGCTCGCCTCGGCGGCCTGGGAGGCGGTTCGGGCGGCGGACCGCCCGCCCATGGCCCCTTGAAAGCCGCAGGCAAGTACCGATATTCCCCGGCGCCCACGCTCGCCGCCCGCCTCGCTTGACCGCGACAGGCGCCGCAGGCAAGCTGGCCAAGAAAAATTCCCGGTTTTCGCAGTGTCCAGGGTTGAAGAGGAGCCTTGGCGCTGGGTTGGTTTTGATTGTCGGAGATTACGAATGGACAAGATTCCGATGACGCCTGAGGGTCACGCTGCGCTGCGCGAGGAATACCGCCGCCGCACCGTCGTGGACCGCCCGGCGATCATCGCGGCGATCGCCGAGGCCCGCTCGCATGGCGACCTCAGCGAGAACGC
>CAYRNE010000194.1:0-6013 GCA_964425245.1 uncultured Devosia sp. | reverse complement strand
AACGATGCCGCCGTGACCACGGCAAGCACTGCCGCGAGAGCAACGGCTTCGCCCCACCGGCTGCCGGTCAATATCCGACCCCGCCGCCAGAATTCGGCCACGGTGATGATTGGCGCGGCGGCGACGAGCACGCCCGTCGCATCGCCGATCCAGAACAGCCAGAAGGCCTGCGCCAGTTGCTGCCCTCCGGCCCAGAGGAGCGTCAGCGCACCCACGCTCGCAGCGACCACGGGCGCGGCAATGGCGCCGAGCAGCACGAGGCCGAGAACGTCCCGCAGCGTCGCGAGCCGGAACGGCCAGCCGACGAAGCGTGCGATCAGGAGCGCGCCGACCACCGCTTCGCCGATGTTTCCGCAGATGATGAGAAGCGCAACGGGAAGACTGTTGCCGAACCAGAGCAGGTTTCCGCTCAGTTCGGCCGCGGCAGCGACCGCGATCCACCAGGGCCAGCTCGCTCGTTCATTGGCAAGCAGCGCTCCGAGAAGGAGGCCGCTCGGCAACCAGATGGAGATGCCGGTTCCGGGGATGATCGCGAGGAGCTCGGCGTAGCCGGCAGCGAGCAGCATCAGGGCATAGAACAGGGCGAGCCAGACGAGATGTGGCCTTGCCGCGAAAAGGCCGGTCCCTGAACCCGACGAAGCCGCACCCCCTGTTACTGTCACTCAACGCCCCGCAACCGCTTTCACGTACCATACCCTCGGTTCAGCCTTCGCACACCCCGATTTTCGCGCGCAATCGCCTGCAAATCTGGCTCGCCACCGACGGCAGGCGCCGCCGGTAACCGTGTTGGGCGGAGCCGGTTGAACGGCCCCCATGCCTCGATAAAGGTCGTTGACGCGCATTCCTCTTGAGCGCTCGGAGATCCCGCCAGTGCCCATCGGCCCGCCCAACCGGCGAAGCGTCATTGCAGGACTTCTCGCTGTCGCAACGGGCGCCGTCGTTGCGACAGGTACAATCGCATCCGGCGGCGTCCCCCCATCGAGGCTCGCGGCCCTTGCCCGCGGCGTAAACCTTCCGGGGTGGCTTGATAGCGAGGCGGGACTTGCGCCGGCGCCGCAGGTGCTCGAAGCCTTGCGTGCCTTCGGCTTTCGCAGCGTCCGCCTTCCGGTCGACGGCGACCTGCTGCTCGCGACAGGAGCAACGGGCGACGGCATGCTGGCCCGCGTGGAAGCGGCGCTCGATACACTCGACCGCTTCGGCCTTGCCGCGATGCTCGACCTCCACCAGCTGCGCAACCCGGCCGATGCGGAAGAGGTGTGGCGGGTGCTCGCCGGCGTCGTCGCAAGGTCCTCGCCCGAGCGCGTCTTTCCCGAGCTGCTCAACGAACCGCCGCTCGCCCCCGAAACCTGGATCGCGCTGCGCGAACGACTGGCCGCCGCAATACGCGAGCGGTGCCCCGATCACACGCTGATCTGGGGCGCCGCGCGCCACCAGGGCATCTGGGAAACCGTGGAGACGCCGAGGCTTGCCGACGCCAACGCGGTTGCCGCCGTTCACTACTACTGGCCCATGGGCTTCACGCATCAATGCCAGTCCTGGGGCGACACTGCGCTCGGAAGGATCGGCGGATTGCCGTTTCCCGCCCGGCGCGACGACGCCACGGTCCTTGCCATCGAACAAGCCCTGTCGCGGCGGGGCGACGACGAGGCCCTCGCGGCGCTGGACGAGGAGTTCGCCTCTCCCTGGAAGGCCGCCCAGATCGTCGAGGATTTCGCAAGCCTCGCCCGATGGTCCGGTTCGACCGGCTGCCCGGTCATCGTCAACGAGTTCGGCGTCCTCGATTTCTGCGCTGACAGCGAGAGCCGCTGCCGCTGGATCGGGGCGGTGCGCGAAGCCGCCGAGGCGATCGGTGCCGGCTGGACCTACTGGGAGCTTGACCAGGGGTTCGGGCTCATGGGAAGCAGGCACGATCCCTCGACTTTCGACACTGGCGCGATGGCCGCGCTCTTCGGATCATGACCCTCGCGGGAAGCCACCCGGCGGCAGCCCATCCGCTCCTGCGCGGGCAGAGCGAGGTGCTCGTTCCGCTCGGCATGGCACTCCTCATTCTCGCGCTCACCCTCATGAGCATGCTGATCTCGCTGCCGCTGGCGCTGGGGGTCTGCTTTATCGCGACGGCGGCATGGTGCCTCGCGCGGCCGGCCGACAGCGCCGCCATCCTGATCGCGGCGTTCGTCTTCCAGAACCTGCTGGTCGCCTCGATCAGCCCGATGGTCGCGGACGATTCGCTCTTCAACACCATGAGGGGCACCAATTTCGTGATGCTCATGGCCGCTCTGGCGGTGTTCGCGGCGGCCGTTGCCACCGGCCGCATGTCGTCGCTGCCGCTCGTGCGACCATGGGTCCTCGCGATTGCCGGCGTCATCCTCGTGATCGCCGGCTACTTCGCGCTCGGCGCGGCGCGCACCGACCCCATGAACGCCGTCGTCTACCTGCGCAACACGCTGACGCCGGTCGCCTGCTTCGTCGTCGCCCTCGGGAGCGCCGCGCTTTACCGCGTCGAGCTGGCGAAAGCGCTGGCCTCAACCGCGGTCGTCGCTGCCGTTTACGGCTATTGCGAGCTCTTCTTCGCCCTCGATTTCCTGTCGCTCTTCAACGGCGACCAGTACATGCGGCTGGAAATGGCGAAGCAGATCGAAGCCGGCTACTGGGAGAAGCTTCTCGAGGAGACCGGCTTCGTGCTGCGTGGCCTCGACGACATTTTCCGGACCTCGTTCTTCAACCTGCACCTCTTCGACGATGTGCTGCCCTCCGTGTGGCGCATCGGCGGACCGAACTTCCACCCGATCAGCTTCGCTTATCTGCTGAGCATCGCCTCGACCGTGATGGTGTTCCGCGGCCGCCCGGGACTGCTGCTGTTCACCGCTCCGCTGCTGCTGGTGATCGGATCGAAGGGCGCCATGGTGCTTCTTGCGATCGCCCTCCTCGCCGCTTTCGTCCATCGCGTCCTCGGTCCAAAGCCGGCGCTCTTCACAACAGTGGCGGCGTCGATCGTCTGGGTCGCCGCCGCCATCCTTTTCGGCATGCGATCGGGGGACTATCACGTCCTCGGCTTCTTCGCGGGCCTGAAGGAGTTTCTCGGCGGACCCCTGGGGCAGGGTCTCGGCATCGGCGGCAATGTCTCGAGCGATGCGGTGCGGGTCGACTGGACCGCGGCGCAGCACCAGGGGATTGCGAACGTGCCGGTCGAAAGCGCCGTGGGTGTGATGCTCTACCAGATGGGAGTTGGAGCCTTCGCCTTCTTCGGGCTGCTTGCCGGGCTGGCGGTTGCGATGGGCAGGCTGTTCATGAAAACGCGCGATCACCGATTCCTTGCAGGATTCGTGCTGATCGTCGTCATCAGCGCGAATGCCGTCCTTCAGGAAGAAGCCTGGTACTCGCCGCTGGCGCTGGGTCTCGCCCTGCTCGTTGCGGGCGTCTCGCTGGGAAGCGCGATTCGGACCGGTCAGTTGAGGTCGGCGTAGCGCCGCTTGCGCCGAAGCTCCTCGCGGGCGGCGGCGACAGCCGGGGAACCGGCCCGCGCGACCGGCAGCTCGCGCGAGGTGGCGGGCGCTGTGACGGTCCCATTGCTCGCGTTCGAGGGCGGCGCCGACCTTACCGCAGCCCTTGCGACCGCACGATCCGGCCCATTGGCGACGCGAGAGGCGGCGCGGGCTCGAGACTTCGCGGCCCGGGCGGTGACGGCCGCACTGAGCGGCAGCCGCAGGCGCGTCCAGACACTTGCCGCCACGGGACGAGCCGCCTGCGAGCGGCTCCGAGGCGCCAGCGAGAGCGCCAGCCAGCTGCCGGCGAGGAGGCCGAGGGCGGCGGCGACGGCAAGCACCAGCGCCGGCCGGGGCCAGGTGGGGCGCAGCGGCGCCGTGGCCGCGGTGATGACGCGGGCATCGGAGAATTGCAGCGCCTCGAACTGGCTCGTTTCGGTGGAGCGCTTCTTGAACTGCTCGAGAACCTCGCGCGAGGCATCGGCATTGCGCTCGAGCTGCCGCAGCTCGACGCCAAGCAGGCTCGCATCGTTTGCCTTCGCCCGGAGCGCGGCAAGGTCCGCTTCGATACGGGCGACGACCCCGTCGGCAATGTCACGGGCGGAGTCGAGCTCCGCGGTGATCCGCCCGGCCTCGCGCACCATCAGCGCCTCGACGCGTTCGACCTCGGTCTGCAGGCGGCGAAGCGTGGGGTGTCTCGGGCCGAGCACCGACTGCGCGCTCGATAGCTCCAGCATGCGCTGGTTGTATTCGGCACGAAGGGCATCGGCCGTGGGGGAAGCGAGCACGTCGCTGAGGTTGACGAGCGCCTGCGCGCTCATGCCCGCGGCCTTCGCCTGCGCGGCGGCGGTTTCCGCCTCGCGGGCCGTCTCGCGGGCCGAGGCGAGTTGCAGCTCCAGCTGGTCGATCTGCGCCTGAAGCTGGGTCGAGCCCGCTCCGGCCGTGTAGATACCGTGGCTCGCGCGGAACGCCTCGACGGCGCGCTCCGCCTCGGCCACGTCATCCTCGAGCTCGGCGATGCGCTCCCCGAGAAGCGCGCTGACCTCCGCATTGGCTCCTGCCTTGCGGGAAACCTGGCCGGCGATATAGCCCTCGACGATGTCATTGACGATGCGCGCCGCCTTGTCCGGATCGGCCGACCGGAAGCCGACATTGATGATGTAGGTGAGGCCCTCGCGTTCGACGCTCAGGTGCTGGGCAAACGTCTCGAACGCCGCCTCGCGGCCCGGCCGGCTCCCCAGGAGTCCGCCGATGAAGCCCGGATCGCTGAACTCGGGATCGTCAGCAAAGCCGCCGCGGTCGAACACGCTCGACAGCAGTTCGCGCGAAGCGATCACCGCCAGCTGGCTGGCGATCGCCGCACTGTCGCTGCCGATGCCCGGCAGCACGTTGTCGGAATCGGTGGTCTGCGGCCGATTCGGATCGACGAGGACGACTGCCGTGGCGGTGAAGGTCGGCCTCGTGGCGGCGAGGTAAAGTCCCGCGCAGACCACGAACGCCACGGTCATGCCGACCACAAGCCCGCGGCGGTGCCAAAGGTTGAGCCCCACGCGGCGGAAATCGATCAGCGGCTGCGGGCGAGGTTCGCCGGCGGGCGCATCGGTCATGGCTGAACTGGCTCCTGGCCTCGTTCTCGCAAGGGTAGCGGGCAGGCAGCGCAAGCCCAACAGAAGGGACTTGTTAACCTTAAGGCCGGCCCCCGCCGTCTTCCGCGCTAACCATTCCTGCGGGCTCGGGTGGCTTCTCCAGGATTAAGCTCGGATAAGGCCTTTGTGACCGCGCATCCGCTCACCGTGAGTCCGATGCCCAAGGCCCGCAATGGCTCTGAAATGAAGGTGCTCGAAACGACGGCCGGCACGCAGCGCCGCTTTTCTCCGCAGGTGGCAAGGCTCGCGAGGGGCGGCGCCGCCGCCGGCATCATCAAGCTCGCCGGAGCGGCGCTCGCCTTCCTGATGTTCATCGCCGTCGCTGCGATCACCGATGCGCACGAATTCGGGCTCTTCGGCGCTGCCTATGCGGCGGCAAGCCTCATCTCGTTCGGCGCGATTCTGGGGCAGCAGAGCGTCATCCTGCGTTTCTGGCCCGAATATGCCGGGCGCAACGATTCCGCTGCGGCGGAAGCCTTCATGGCGCTTTCGATCAAGCTCGCCGCCGCCGGCACCCTGGTGGGCGCCGTTATTCCGGCCGCTGTCGCGGTGGCGCTGCTGGCGACGCCGCTTGCGGCCGACTGGATCCCCCTCTGCGCGGCGACGTCGCTATTGGCTCTCGGGCTCACCTGGTCCGAATTCGCCTCGGCAGCCACGCGCGCGAAAGGCGCGATCATCAGCGCGCTGCTGCCGCGCGACGTGGTCTGGAGGGCGCTTGCCATCGCTCTTGCCGTTGCGGGGTTCGCAGCGGGTCTCGCGCTAAACGCGGCGCAGGCGACCTTCGGCCTCGCCGCACTTCTGCTTCTCGCGGTCCTGCCCCAGACCGTCGACCTCATCCGCACGACGGACCTTCGCGCCAGCGCCCGTCTCACGGATACCCAGCGG
>CAYRNE010000193.1:0-6027 GCA_964425245.1 uncultured Devosia sp. | reverse complement strand
TTCGGGGTTGGTCACCGCCTGGCGCTTGGCGGGCTGGCCCACCAGCCGCTCGCCGTCGTTGGTGAACGCGACCATCGAGGGCGTGGTGCGGGCGCCCTCGGCGTTTTCGACGACCCTGGGAGTCTTGCCGTCCATGACGGCGACGCAGCTATTCGTCGTGCCCAGATCGATGCCGATAACTTTAGCCATTTGCCGTAGCCTCTTTCCTAGCGAACCCTGTGGAACCCCACCACGCGGCGGTTCCGCGGCTCCGGGGAGCCAGGGTCCCTTGCAGCTTGACTTCACATGCCCGTCTGGGCCTCTCGCGGCTATATAGGAGGGGGGTAAAGCCCCTGCAAGCGCCGCGAGCCGGGATTCTGGCGGTTTCGGAAGCCCTCCGGCACCCGCGCCGCCAAGGGGTCCCGGCCGGGGTAACCCGTCCTTTAGAGGACATGGCTCATGATGGAGCCGACGATCCCGGAGCCCGCCATGAACCGCCTCCTCGCCGCAACCGTGACAGCCCTCGTGCTCTCGACGTCGCCGGGGCTTGCCCTCAGCGCCATAGAAGCGGCGGACCGCGACCTCTGGTGCGGCCTCGCCCTCGAGCTCGTCGTCACCGAGAGGCCGGCCGATTCGGCCATCGAGCCGGCGGTGCTGGCGCGGCTGACGGCGGGCGCCGAACAGCTCCTCGCGCGCGGTGCCTCGAGCTATCTCGAGCTCGGCTATTCCGAACGGGTCGTTGAAGCCAAGCGCGAGGAACTTGCGCAGCGCGTCGAGGCGCAACTTGGAACAGCCTTGAAGGACGAGCCGTTCAGCTACGAGGAATGCAGGACGCTGCTATAATCGGGGCTGCAATCCGCCGGCCGCGAGCCGGAACCGACGCCTCTGCCTCCGCGACGGAGAAGGGAGTATGAAGGTGGCGATCGAGCTTCGGGCCAGGGACGCCCTCATCGTCGTCGACGTCCAGTACGATTTCCTGCCGGGCGGGGCGCTTGCGGTTGCGGGCGGCAACGAGATCATCGGGCCGATCAACGCCCTCGCCGCGAAATTCGCCAACGTCGTCATGACCCAGGACTGGCACCCGCCGGACCATGTCTCGTTCGCCTCGAGCCATGACGATGCCAAGCCCTTCGAGGTGATCGCCCTGCCCTACGGCCCGCAGGTTCTCTGGCCCGACCACTGCGTGTGGGACACGCGCGGCGCGGCGCTCTGCGATGAGCTCGACCTGCCGCACGCGCAGCTCATCATCCGCAAGGGCTACAACGAGACCGTCGATTCCTATTCCGGTTTCCAGGAGGCAGACCGTGCGACGCGGACGGGCCTCGAAGGATATCTGCGCGAGCGGCAGATCGGCCGACTCTTCATCGCCGGACTGGCCACCGATTTCTGCGTGCACTGGACGGCAGTCGATGCACGCGCCGCCGGCTTCGAGACCTTCGTCGTCGAGGATTGCTGCCGGGCCATCGATACCGACGGCTCGCTCGAGAAGGCGTGGCGCACCATGGAAACCGCGGGCGTCCGGCGCATCCGGAGCGGCGATGTCGCCTGACCGGCGAGCGGCCGCCATCCGTGCGCCATACCCCGCGGCTAGGGAACCAGCCATGAAAGCTCTCTCGATCGCGCCGATCCTCGCCCTTGCCCTTGCCGGGCCCGCCTGTGCGCAGGCGGAAACGGCGGTGCCGCCCGGCATCGACCGGGCCCTCTGGTGCGCGAGCGCCTTCTACTGGCTGGCCGGAAGCGCCGAGGATTCCGGCGATGCCGAGGAGGCCGAGCTATACGACGGGTGGTCGAAGAGACTGCTCGAAATGTCGAGCGAGGCGCTGACCGGCATCGGCACGCCGGCCGACGAGATCGAGCGGCTGATCGCGGACTACGACCACCGAACGCTTGAACAGCTCGGGACCGACACCGCAGCCTACGACATCGTCAGCTGTCCGGATCTGCTCGGGGAGAACCAGCAGCCGGAAACGGAAAGCCCGTAGATCGGAAGGCGCTGGTGGCGCGTCCGGGTTCTAGACGCTCTTGTCGATGCCCCCCTCGGGGCCGTGGTCGCCCTGCGGCGATTTCGGCCCGCCCTTGGCGACGCCGACCATGGCAGGCCTGAGCACTCGCTCGCCGATGGAAAAGCCGGTCTGGACGACCTGAACGACGGTGCCTTCCGGGCGCGTCGGATCGGGAACCTCGAACATCGCCTGGTGCTTGTGGGGGTCGAACTTCTCGCCCTCGGCCTCGATCGGCCGCACCCCGTGCTTGGCGAGCAGGCGCTGCATCTCGCGCTCGGTCAGCTCGATCCCGTCGATCAGCGACTGCAGCGCCGCGTCGCCCTTCTCGCGGGCATCGGCGGGCAGCATCATCAGCGCGCGCGAGAGCGAATCGGTCGCGGTCAACATGTCGCGGGCGAAGCCCGCGATGGCGTAGGCGCGGGTGTCCGCCAGCTCACGCTCGTAGCGCTTGCGGAGATTTTCCATCTCGGCGGCGAGCCGCAGCAGGCGGTCGTTGAGCTCAGCGTTGGCGGTGCGCAACTCCTCGAGCTCCGCCTCGGGCGCGGGCGCAGCGGCGGCCGCCGTCTCGGCGGCGGCGCGCTCGGGCGCGGCTCCGGCGGCATCGGCCGGTGCCGAGGCCGCGGTTTCGGGCGCGTTGTCGTTCTGGGCAACGGTTTCGTCGGTCATCGTCACCTTGCAATCGGTCGTCAATGCAGTCGGTTCCGCCGCATATCGGCGACATCGGCCGCGATTTCAACCGTTCTTCTTGCGCGCCATCATCCGGCTGATGACGTGCGCCGTGTAATCGACGACCGGCACGATGCGGGCGTAATTGAGCCGCGTCGGCCCGATAACTCCCAGAACGCCCACCACCTTTTCGTTGGCATCCTTGTAGGGCGAGAGGATCACCGAGGAGCCGGAAAGGCCGAAGAGCTTGTTCTCCGAGCCGATGAAGATCTTCACCCCTTGCGCCTTTTCGGTATCGCTCAGGAGCTCGATCAGGCCGTTGTGGCTTTCAAGTTCGTCGAAGAGCCGCCGGACCCGCTCGAGTTCGGCCGATCCCATGGTGTCATCGATGAGGTTGGCGCGGCCCCGCACGATTACCGTCGGCACCTCGTCGCCGATGCCCTCGGCAATCGTGGCGCGCCCCGCCTCGACGAGTTTGCGCGTCAGCTCGTCGAGCCTCGCCAGCTGCTCGTCGCGCTGGTTCGTGAGCGCCTGCCGCGCTTCGCTCAGCGTTCGCCCGACGACGAGGTGCGCGAGGAAATTGCCGGCCTGGGTCAGCGCGCTCGAAGTCAGTCCCGGCGGCAGCATGATGATGCGGTTCTCGACCGTGCCGTCCTCGCCCACGAGGACGACCATCGCCGTCTGGGCATCGAGCCGCACGAACTCGATATGCTTGAGGACGAGATCGGACTTGGCCGCGATCACGACGCCGGCCCCGTGGCTCAGACCCGAGAGCAGCTGGCTGGCTTCGGTGAGGAGGTCCTCGACCTTGCCCTGCTCCGCCTGTTCCTCGATCTGCTTGGAGATCGCGGACCGCTCGCGCTCGTCGACCGCCCCGACTTCCAGCATGGCATCGACGAAGAAACGCAGGCCCTGCTGTGTCGGGAGCCGGCCTGCCGACGTGTGCGGCGCCGCGATAAGCCCCAGTTCCTCGAGGTCGGCCATGACATTTCGCACCGAGGCGGGCGAGAGGCCGACCGAGAGCAGCCTGCTCAGATCGCGCGAGCCGACCGGCGCGCCGGTCTCGAGATAACGCTCCACCAGGCGCTTGAAGATATCCTGGCTTCGCGCATTGAGAATCGACAGGAAGTCCTCGGGCGCCTTGTCCATCGTGTCCGGGGCGAAGTGACCAGTGGTTGGCATTTTCAACATTCACCATTTAGGCAAATTCGCCGTTTGATCCAATCCCGGCAGCGCTTGTGGCGCCTGCCCACGAGGGTTAAGAGGCGGTAAACGCCAACGACCGGGTGATTTGCCCATGCGCCCCTCCGGACGCCAGCCCGATCAGATGCGGGCGGTGACCATCGAACGCAACATCGCCCCCAAGGCCGAGGGCAGCTGCCTCGTGAGCTTCGGCTCGACCCGGGTCATCGTCACGGCGAGCGTCGAGACGGCCCTGCCGTCGTGGCGCCGGGGCCAGGGGCTCGGCTGGGTCACTGCCGAATACGGCATGCTGCCGCGCGCGACCGGCACCCGGACGAGGCGCGAAGCGGCCGCCGGCAAGCAGTCGGGCCGCACGCAGGAAATCCAGCGGCTGATCGGCCGGTCACTGCGGGCCGTCGTCGACATGAGGGCACTGGGCGAGAACCAGATCACCATCGACTGCGACGTCATCGAAGCGGACGGCGGCACCCGCACGGCCTCGATCACCGGCGCCTACGTGGCGCTCGCCGACGCGATCGGCTGGCTCAAGGCGCGGGAGCTCGTCGAAGGCGAACCGCTGCGCGAGTCGGTCGCCGCCGTCTCCTGCGGCATCTTCCGCGGCACGCCGGTCCTCGACCTCGACTACGAAGAGGACGTCGAGGCCCATACCGACGCCAATTTCGTCATGACCGGGTCCGGCAGGTTCGTGGAAATCCAGGGTACGGCCGAGCAGGAGCCGTTCTCCCGCGACGAGCTCGAAAAGCTGATGGGCCTCGCCCAGAAGGGAATCGGCGAACTGACCCTGATCCAGAAGACGGCGCTCGGCGCATGAGCGGCGGCGCGCTCAGATTGCGGCGCGGCGACCGGCTGGTGCTGGCGACGCACAGCGGCGGCAAGATAGCCGAACTCACCGAGCTCCTCGAGCCATTCGGTCTCGACGTCACGACGGCGGCACAGCTCCAATTGCCGGAGCCCGAGGAAACCGGCGCGACGTTTGCCGAGAACGCCCGGATCAAGGCGCATGCGGCTGCCGCGGCGACCGGCGCGGTGGCGCTAGCCGACGATTCCGGGCTTTGCGTCGACGCCCTGGGCGGCAAGCCTGGCGTCCATACCGCCAACTGGGCCAGCAACGGTCCGCTGCGGGACTATGCGGTCGGCATGCGGCGGGTGGAGGACGCGCTGCAGGCGGCGGGCGCGACGACCCCTGCGGCACGCCGCGGGTCGTTCAACGCCACGTTCTGCCTCGCCCATCCCGACGGCCGTGACGCCCTGTTCGTCGGCAAGGTCGAGGGCACGCTCGTCTGGCCGCCGCGGGGCGACAAGGGCTTCGGCTTCGATCCCGTCTTCATGCCCGACGGCTTCGACATCACCTTCGGCGAAATGCCGTCGTCGCAGAAACATTCGTGGGCGCCGGGACTGCCGGGCCTCAGCCATCGCGCCCGCGCCTTCGCGAGCTTTGTCGAGGGTGCGCTGGGAGGCGGCCTTGAACACTAGGGTCTCGCCCGGCTCGACGGCGGTCGCCGATCGCGGCAACGGCCTCTTCGGCATCTACGTCCACTGGCCGTTCTGCGCCGCCAAGTGCCCCTATTGCGATTTCAACTCGCACGTCCACCGCGGCGCCTTCGACGAACCGGCGTACGTTGCGGCCTATGCGCGCGAGCTCGCCCATTTCGCCGCGCAGCTGCCGGGGCGGCGCGTGCAGTCCGTCTTCTTCGGCGGCGGTACGCCCTCGCTCATGGATCCGCGTTCGGTCGAGGCGATCCTCGATGCGATCGCGAAACATTGGACGATCGACGGGCGCGCCGAGGTGACCCTCGAGGCCAACCCCACGAGCGTCGAGGCCGAACGCTTCCGCGGCTACCGCGCGGCGGGCGTCAACCGCGTCTCGCTCGGCGTGCAGTCGCTGCGGCCGGGACCGCTCGCGGAACTCGGCCGCATCCACACGGTGGACGAGGCGATTGCCGCGGTGCGGCTCGCGCAATCGATCTTTCCGCGGTCGAGCTTCGATCTCATCTACGCGCGCCCGCGCCAGACGCTCGCCGACTGGGAGGACGAGCTCACCGAGGCGCTGTGGCTCGCGGAAGCCGGCCACATTTCGCTCTACCAGCTCACCATCGAGCAAGGCACGCGCTATTACGACCTCTATCGCACCGGCAAGCTCAGGATGCCGGACGAGGACCTGAGCGCCGATTTCTAC
>CAYRNE010000192.1:0-6037 GCA_964425245.1 uncultured Devosia sp. | reverse complement strand
TGCGCTTGTCCCAGATGACGTGCTCGCCCACCACCTGCGAAATCGGCAGGCGCTGGCGAATCTCATCGAGGAAGCCGTCGGAAAAGCGCATGGGCCACGATACCTAGTCGCTCCGAATCGGGAGCGTAAGCGAGCAACCGGTTATGCACACCTTATCCCCGGTTTCGTGCCGTATCGCCCTTCGAACCCGGGGCCGGCGGCAGCCTGCTACTGTCCCGCCACGTAGGCTTCCACAAGCGCCTCGAGATCGTCCATATCGAGCCCGAAGGCCGCGCGGAAGGCTTCCTCGTGGCCGCGGCCATAGCCGAGGTAGCGGTAGTAGTTGGCAATGGACTGCCGCCCGGACCGCTCCGCCAGGATGTGCGAAGCCACGATGCCGACCAGTTCCGATTTGTCGCGTCCAAGGCCGTTAAAGCCCTGCCGCGTGTTGCGCCCGGAAAGGCTCAGGTCGACGGTGCGGATCTCGCGCGCCGTACGCCGGATGTCCTGTTCGAAATTGCTGAGGCCGAGTTCGGACGCCGATACCAGCGCGGCATACTGCGCCCCGCCCTCCTTCAGCCATTCCGGGCCCAAGGGTCCCATCCGGTCCATCTCGTAGCAGCAGGCCTTTTCGCCCAGTTCGGCGCCGAGATCGCCCGACAGCGCGTGGAAGTATTCGTGGCCCAGAACCATCTGCTGGAACACCCTGCCGCGGTTCCAGCTGCTGGTCTCGGTGCAGACGAACACCGAGCGATAGGCGAACTCGGCGACCGGATCGCAAGCCCCGAACGACTCGAGCTTCCCCCGGCGGAAGCTGCCGGGCAGCCCATTCATCCTGAGGTAGTTCTCGGTCAGCCATTCCTCGTCGCCCGAAACGAAGAAGGTGATCGTTTCGCGCGGAGAAATGCCGAAAGCCTCGATCAGCACGGCCTCCGCGTTGCGCACACGCTCCTCGAGGTTGCCCTCGAAGGGACCGATATCACCCTGCGTCTCGATGACGACGGGCTTCGGCGCGTGCACGGCGAGCGCGTCGCACCACTGCCCGAGGTTGTCTTCGGCGAGCGGCGCAAGGCCGGAGCCGGGCGTCGCCGCCAGATAGGCTTCGGCGGCGCTGCGCGTGCGGTTGCCGATAACCCCGTCGGGGCGGCCGGTGTCGTAGCCTTTCCAGTTCAGCTCGGATTGGATGCAGGCAACGAGCAGCTTTTCGGGCCTGTCCTCGGCTTCGGCGTCGGCGGCCACCGCCGCCTCGGGCGCCGGCGTTCCGCCAAGGGCCCTCTCGGTTCGATGCGTGAACCCATAGGAGCCGCGCGTTTCGCTCGGCTGGTCATCGCACAGCATGACCCTGGCGCCGGGCTCGGGCAGCATTTCCCATCTGCCGGAGCGATCTTCGACGCACCATTCCCCGAAGCCCGAACCGCGCAGCAGCGTATCGTCGACGCGGATGACATAGACGGGTGCGCCGTTCCGGTTCTCGAGCGACGGCGCGTCGTCGGCGAATATCTCCGCGCCGTCGCTACCGTAGCCGGTGATCCTGAGGTCGAGCCCCGGCTCGCCGGGAACCACGAATTCGAAGTTGTCCGCAAGAGCCGGCGCAACACCGGCAATTGCGGCTGCGGCAACGCAGCCAGCCAATCGATTCAAAAACATTCCCCCGAAAGTAAAACCCAAGCGTCTGCGCTATAGGCCGGCGGCGATATGCCGGCAAGACGCGAAGCGTGACGCAGCACGTGTTGGCCCTTGCGCGGAAGCACCCACCCACGAGCAATGAGCGCGCGCCAAGCCCTTGGCCCGGAGGCGCCGCCTACCCCCGCCCCGTGATCTCTCTGACGAACCGCACCTCGTCCTCCCGGTACGGCCTGCCGTCCGCATGGAACACGTCGTGGAACCACGGGTCGGGCGGCGCGTCGGCATAGGACTTCATCCAGCTGTCCCACGGATAGATCGTCTGCGAGCGGCCGTTGACCAGCCCCCAGCACCAGGCGCCGATCTTCTCGCGCTTGCAGATGGGCAGGATGCCCTGAAACGTGCTGCCGGGACCGCGCGCCATGAACTCGGTCAGGAGCAGCGGCCTTTCGCGCGGCAGCCCCGCGAGCTTGGCCTCGAACTTTTCGGGACTCTGGTAGTCATGGAAACTGACGACGTCGGAGTTCTCGATCTGGATCGCAGCGAGCGGATCGTCGTAGAGGCTCTCGCCCGTCCAGACGCCAGCGGTCAGCGGCTGCTCCGGCTCCGCGCGCCGCGCCCAGGCGAAGACCTGCGGCAACAGCGCCGCGACCAGCTCTCGCTTGTTGGTCAGTTCCTCGAAGCGCCCGCCGTTCAAATTGCTCGGCTCGTTCCACACGTCCCAGACGATCACCCGCTCGTCCCGCGCGAAAGTCGCAACGACGTCCTCGACGTAGTCGCGCAGCCGCCCGTGCTGCGTCGGGTCGGCGAGCGCCCGTCCCGGCCCCTGCACCCACTGCGAATTGTGAACTGCCGGCCGCGGCTCCGGCTGCGGCCCGAGCGCCACGTCCGGGTTCCACACCGAATCGAACAGCACGAACATCGTGCCGATGCCTTTCCCTGCCGCGATATCGAGGTACTGGCCGATGCGGTCCTTGAAGCGCGCGCCGTCGGCGGCCCAGACGAGATCGTGAAGGAAGACGCGCATCGTGTTCATGCCGAGCCCCGCTGCCCAGCCGAGCTCGCGCTCGATGCGCGCCGGATCGAACGTTTCGGCTTGCCACATCTCGAGCTGGTTGCTTGCGCTCGAGGGGACGAAGTTCGCGCCTACCCACCAGGACTGGCGGTCGTACCATTCGTTGGCGCGCTCGGCGCTCCAGCGGCCGGGAGCCGATCGGTCGGTCATCTCAATGCTGCCCATTCACTACCCCCGAGCCCATACTGCCGGGCTAATACGCGCGCGTGAAGCCGCCGTCGTGAAGAATGTTCAGGCCGGTCATGTGGTCGCTGAAAGGGGAGAGCAGGCCTTCAATGGCGACGGCGACTTCCGCGGGGCTTCCATATTTCCGCAGCGGAACGTTGTCCGTCTCGGCTTGAAGCCGTTCATCGAAACTCTGTCCGGCGGCACTCGCCCTCTTTTCGATGGAGGTACGGTAGCCGGGCGTAAGGGTGCCACCGAGTGACAGGGTATTGACGTGAATGTTCCGCTCGCCGAGTGCAAATGCCAGCGTCTTCGCCTCGCCCAGCCAGGCGGTGCGGATGACATTGCTCGTGGCGTAGTGGCCAAGGACCTGGGCGGAGGAGATGCCCGAGACGATGACAATCTTGGCGCGCTGCCCGTTTGCCACGTCGGGGCGCATCTGCGCTATTGCGGCCTTCAGCGTAGCCAAAGGGCCGATGAAGCTCGTTTGAAAAAGGGTTCGCCAGACATCCGACGCCGGCAGCGGATCGTTGGCGGCATGCGGTTGCGGCGGCATGAGTATGGCGCCGTCCAACGTGAGACCGAGGTCTGCAAGCCGCTCCGAGAACGCCGCGATGGAAGCGTCCGACGCCATGTCCACCGCGGCGATCTCATGCCCCACGCCGGGTAGGGATGCTTGAAGCGATCGGAGGCGGCTTTCATCTCGGGCAGCGAGGATCAACGTGTGCCCTGACCCCGCGAGCCTCTCGCAGACCGCTGTGCCGATGCCGCCGCTCGCTCCTGTGACGAGATAGATCGACATGCCGCCCCCTCGCAGAATCACGAGACATCATAGCCACAATTGGACCCAGAGCCGCCAGCGCGGAATCGCTCAGCCCGGAAGCAGCGCGGCAACGGAAGCGACAGGAAGAAAGTACCCGATAGGGGTCGGGCCGAAGCAGCGGTGGTTTCGTGCGTCAGCCCGCCGCGACCCTCCCCGCCCGGTAGAGCCGCCACGCGAGGGCCAGCAGCCCCGCCCCGAAGAGGATGGTCAGGAAGCCGCCGAAAACCACCATTACGATCGCCCCGATCAGCGGCAGGAAGAGCAGCGCGATGCCGAGGATCACGTAGAGCGCGCCCGACAGCAGCACCGGCCAGATGCGGGCATAGCTGTCGCGCTCGCGGACGATGACCCATATTTCCATGGCGCCGACGACGATCGCCTGCAGGGCGAAAAGCCAGACGAGCACCGTCGCCGTGAGCAGGGTTGCGACCACTGGGCTGAGAAGGATCAGGACGCCGAGGATCAGCGCCAGCGCGTTGCGCACGATGTCGAACCAGAAATTGCCCGTCTTTGCGCCGCCGAAGGTGAGGCTCCAGAGCCCCAGCGCGGCATCGATGACGAGGAGGATTCCTGCCGCGACGACGATGACGGTCAGCGTCCATTCGGGGAAGATCACCGCGAGGAGCCCGGCCAGCACCATCAGCAGCCCGCGCAGCCCCGTGATCATCGCCCATCGCTTGCGAATGTCGTCGGATACCGCCATCCCCGCCACCCTCCGCTCGATGACGGACTCTAGGGCCGCCGCCGCGGCGGCTCAAGAGGCGGGTTGCAGGCCCACTGCGCTTGCCCCGCGCCGGAACGCATGGTCTGCTAGCGGCCCAACCCACCCGCGCCCCCGACCATGCCCGTCGCCATTTTCGCCCTTGCCCTCGCGGCGTTCGCCATCGGCACCGCGGAATTCATCATCTCGGGCATCCTGCCTCCCCTCGCCGAGGATCTTGCCGTCCCGATCCCGACCGCGGGCCTGCTCGTCACCGTGTACGCGCTCGGCGTCGCAATCGGCGGGCCGATCTTCACCGTGCTGACGGCGCGCTATCCGCCGCGGCGCGTGATCCTCGTCGTGATGGCGTTCTTCACGGCATCGCAGGCGCTCTGCGCGCTGGCCCCCGACTATGGCCTGCTGCTCGTTGCGCGCCTCCTCGCGAGCGCCGGGCACGGCGTCTTCTTCGGTGCCGGCAATATCGTCGTTGCGCGCCTCGTCCCGCTCGAACGCCGCGGCGCGGCTTTCTCGCTCTTCATCGGCGGCATCACCATCGCCAATCTCCTGGGACTCCCCGGCGGCACCGCGATCGGCATTGCCTTCGGCTGGCGGGCGACCTTCCTTGCCGTCGCCGCCCTGGGCCTCGTCGCGGCACTCGCGCTCGCCTGGAAGCTGCCGCCGATCGAGGCGCCGGGAGCGGAGGCGACCCGGATTGGCAGCCAGTTGCGTGCCCTCCGGCATCACGAGGTCTGGATGTCCTTTCTCATCATCGCGGTGGTGATGCTCGGTATCCTGACGTTCGGCACCTATCAGGTGCCCATGATGATCGAGGTCACGCAGGTTTCGCCGGACATCGTTCCGCTCTATCTGCTGCTCGGCGGCATCGGCGCGGTGATCGGCATTTATGCCGGCGGCCGGGCTGCCGACTGGAAACCGATGCCCTCACTGACCGTCGTGCTCCTGCTGCAGGGGCTGTCGTTCCTTGTCATGGCGACGTTCAGCGTTCACGACGCTATCTGGCTTGCCGCGAACATCTTCGTCGGCGGCATTCTCGGCTTCGCCTTTTCCACCCCGCTCCAGGCACGCATCATCCACGCCGCCCGCGAGGCGCCGAACCTCGCGTCCGCGCTGGTCTCGACCGCCTTCAACATCGGCATCGCCGGCGGCGCCTTCCTCGGGGCCGTGCTCATCAGTTCCGGCGTCGGCCTCGCCGACCTGCCGCTCGTCGGAACGTTCACCGCCTTCGCCGCGGCGGCTATTGCCGCCATGAGCTGGCGCCTCGACCGGCGCACGTAAGGCATTCGGCGCCGGGCCGGCCCCGCGACCGGCCCGCTGAATCCATCTATCGCGCCGCCCGCCGCGGCAGTAATTTGCACAGCGGGAGGGTCTCAAGATGAAACGCTTGCTCTATGCCCTACTGCTCCTCGTTCCTGCCTGCATGTTTGCCGGATCGGCGCTGGCCCAGGCCGCCGCTCCGTTCGGCTACTGGACGACGGCCGACAACGGCGAACACCTGATGCTCGATCAGAATGCCAATTGCTCATTCTACGCCGTGGGAGGCGTGCAGGTCGCGGGCAACTGCACCTGGGACTCGACGAGCCGGGGCGGCATCCTGTCGATCTGGTACAGCATGCCGCTCGGCCCGGCCGCCGTGCGCTACAACGTCATCTGG
>CAYRNE010000191.1:2423-6078 GCA_964425245.1 uncultured Devosia sp. | reverse complement strand
GCACGGCGAGGGCTGATCCGCTTCCCTTCTATGCCGAGGCGCAACCTGGCCGGGGCCCTGCCCCGGCTTTCTTTTGCCCCGCAGCGCCTCTTTTTTGCCGCAGGGGCTGTTCAAACGGTTGCCGGCCACTAGAAGGGCGGAGTGGCATTGTTTCTTCTGCATCTGGCGAGATGGCAATGAAATTCAGGTCGCCCTACCTAATCGCGGCAGGCGCCGCGCTTCTCTTTCCCAACCTTTCGGCCGCCGCGACCGTGACCGTGACCGGCATCACGAGCACCGGGGCGGGCGGCATTCGGATCGAGATCCCGACGATCGAGGCCGAAGATTCGAGCCTCGACGAAGCGGGCATCCGCGCGCTGTTCGCTGGACCGGATTACGGCGGGCTTCTAGCCGGATTGGCGGACCTCGATGCGGCAGCGATCCGCATCCCCGAGATCTCCGTGCGCTACGACCTGCCGGCGGCAAACGGCGGCGCGGCCGGCGAGGCCGAGATCATCTACCGCGATTTCGAGATGAACGACGTCGCCGATGGCATCGCCCACGGCGCCCGACTCGGCAGCACCGAGATCAGGAGCGCCGAGGACATGACGATCACGCTCGGGACGATGACGCTCGACCTGCTCGACATCGGCGCCATCCTCGGCTTTTACGGCATCGGCTCGGCCGGGGGCGGCGAGGAGATGAAGCCGCTTTACGAGAATTTCAGGATGGACGGAGCGAGCGTAGCCTCGCCCGCCTTCAATTGCGACATTGGTCCGGCCGTCGCCGAACGGTTCAGCGCCCGCCCGATTTCCGGCTCGTTCGATGAACTGATGAAGCTCACCGCCGAGTTCGAGCAGGCCGAAACCAGCGGTGAACCGCCCTCCCCCGAGGCGATCTCCGCCTTCGTTGCATTCTACGCCGATTTCCTCCGGGCGTTCGAATCGACACCCACAACGCTCGACGGGCTCGAGTGCACAGGCACCGAGTCCGGCAAGCCAGTGCATATCGGAGCCGGGGCGCTGCTCGTGGGCGGCTTTAGCCCCGGTGTTTATCCGGAAATTGCCGTCGATGATTTCCGGCTGGAGATCGCCGGGGACGGCTGGTTCGAGTTTGGCAACTTCACCTGGAAGCGCACGGACCTGAACGGGCCCATCGATGCCCTCCTCGCCGCGAGGCAAACGCTGACCGAGGACTGGTTCGAGAAGAACTGGCGCAGCGTCATTCCGGCCATCGAAGGCTTCTCGCTCGAGGGACTCGCCTTCGACGTGCCCGACGCGGACAATCCCGGCAGCCGGTCCAGCATGTCGATCGGCGCCCTGGACCTGACGCTGTCGGAGTACAGAGACGGCATCCCGGCACACGTTTCGACGAACGGCAGCAATATCGTCTTCGACGTTCCCGCGGCCGAGAAGGAACTCCGCAGTCTCGGCTACGAGCAGCTCGATCTTGGCTATGATCTCGCCGCCCGCTGGGACGAACCGAACGAGGAAATTGTCGTCGAGCGCTTCATGATGACGGGCGCCGGCATGGGGACGGTGACGCTGAGTGGAATCGTCGGCAATGCCGGCTCCGATCTCTTTGCGCTCGACGAGAAGGTCTCGATGAGGGCAGCGGCCGGCCTGACGGTCAAGGAACTGACGATCGATATCGAGAACGGCGGTCTTGCTCCGGCACTGATCGCCATGATGGCGCGCGAAGAGGGCCAGGAGCCGCAGGAGTTCCACGTCGCACTGACCGGGCTCGCGCGGGCGCTCCCGCTCGCGGTGCTCGGCGGCACGCCGGAGGCGGTCGAGCTCAGCAACGCGCTCGGCTCGTTCCTCGGTGGCGCACCTAACCTCAGGGTCACGCTGACCTCGGTCGATCCGGCGGGCATCGGGCTCAACGATCTTGCCGCGGCCGAAAACGATCCCGCCGCGCTCAAGGGCAAGGTCACGATTGCTGCCGAGGCCTCGGGCGAGCCGGTTCCGTTCGTCTGGCCCGAGGTCGAGGAGCAGCGCCAGCCGCCGCCGCCCCCGCCTGCGGCCCCGCGCAGCTAGCGCGAAGGCCGGCCTTCCACCGACGGTTAGGGGTCGCGACGGACGTCCTATTGTCCGCCGCGGCCGATTGCGGAACAATGCTCTCCCGAGAGAGGAGGACCGTTCCGATGCAAGTCGACAATATCCTTCAATCCAAGGGCATGACCGTGCTGACCGTCTCGACGCACGCGCCCATCGCCGAAGCCGTCCGCATCCTGAGCGAGCATCGCATCGGCGCCGTCGTCGTGCTCGCCGACAATGGCGCGGTTGCCGGCATTCTGTCCGAACGCGACATTGTGAGACACCTCGCCGGCGACCCTGCGGCCCTGCTCAAGCGCGCCGTGCGCGAGATCATGACCACCGAGGTCATCACCTGCGGCCGCGAAACCAGCGTCTCGGAGCTGATGGAGCAGATGACGCGGTTCCGCATCCGCCACATCCCGATCGTCGAAGGCGGCGAACTGGTGGGCATCGTCTCGATCGGCGACGTCGTGAAAGGAAAGATCGAGGAAGCGGAGCAGGAGGCGCTGGCGCTGCGCGAGTATATCGCGTCGTAGGCGCCTCGCGGCCCCTCAGGCCGCGCTGCGGCGGGCGGCGAGGCGGCGCAGGACCTGCTTGAGCTCCGAGGCGGGCCGGGGTTCGCTGTAGAGGAAACCCTGCACCTCGGTGCACCCCTCCGCCCGCGCCCACGAAAGCTGGTCGCTCGTCTCGACGCCTTCGGCAGTCGTCGCGATGCCGAGACTCTTGCCCAGGCCCGTCACGGCGCGCACGATCGCCTTCGAGCTCGCGTCTTCCGAAAGGCGCCGGATGAAGGAGGCGTCGATCTTGATCTTGTCGAACGGGAAGCTCTGCAGGTACCCGAGGCTCGAGTACCCGGTGCCGAAATCGTCCATCGCGATCTTTACGCCAAGCTCGCGCAGCGCATGCAGCATGGCGAGTGTCTGGCTGTCGTTTGCGAGCAGCACGCCTTCGGTGATCTCGAGTTCGAGGCGCTGCGGCGCTAGGCCGGCGTCGCCGAGGGCACGGGCGACGACATTGATGAGGTTCTTCGAGCGGAACTGTACCGGCGACAGATTTACCGCAACTCCGAGCTCGCCGGGCCACGTTGCGGCGTCGGCACAGGCCTGCCGCAGCACCCACTCACCCAGCGGCACGATGAGCTGGATCTCCTCGGCGAGCGGAATGAATTCCGCGGGAGACACCATGCCGCGCTCGGGGTGCTGCCAGCGCAGCAACGCCTCGAAGCCCGTCGGGTCGTCCGACTTGGCATCGACGAGCGGCTGGTAGTAGAGGCAGAATTCCCCCTCGATGAGCGCGCGCCTGAGGTCGAGCTCGAGACGCCGCCGCGCCTGCATGCGCGCGTCCATCTCCTGCTCGAAGAATCGATAGACGCCGCGCCCGTCCGCCTTCGAGCGGTAGAGCGCCATGTCGGCGTTCCGCAGCAGCTCTTCGGCCTTCCGTCCGTCGTTCGGCGCGAGCGCGATCCCGACGCTTGCGCCGATCGAAATCTGATGCTCGGTAATCAGGAACGGCTTGTTGAGTTCGTCGATGATGCGCTGCGCGAGCGTCCGGGCCGCAGCAGGCTGCTCCTGGCCGACCTGCACGACGGCGAATTCGTCGCCGCCGAAGCGCGCCACCATGTCTTCGGCGCGCACGAT
>CAYRNE010000191.1:0-2413 GCA_964425245.1 uncultured Devosia sp. | reverse complement strand
GGAGACCGTCTGGAGCAGCAGGTCGCCGGTCGGATGGCCGAGCGTATCGTTGACGTGCTTGAACCGGTCGAGGTCGAGGCAGAGCACGGCGAGCGAGGCGTCGCGCGGCAGTATCTCGAGCGCTTCCTCGACGCGGGTGCGGAAGACCATCCGGTTCGGCAGGTCGGTGAGCGCGTCGTGCCGCGCCATGTGGCGGATCTGCGCCTCGGACCGGCGGCGCTCCGTTACGTCCTCATGCGTCGCCAGCCAGCCGCCGTGCATCGGCTGGAAGATGGTGCTGATGGACCGGCCGTCCTGAAGTTCCCAGATCGAAGCCTTGGTGAGGCGTGCCTTGAGCGTGGCATCGAGCTGCTTCACATGAGCCTTTGGATCGTTGCCGTCGTACGTGCCTGCAACGATGCGTGCGTCGACGATGTCGGCGTACGGCGTGCCGGGCGTGAGCACCCGCTCGGGCAGCCTGTAGAGTTCGCCGTAGCGGTCGTTGCAGACGATCAGCCGGTTGTCGTCATCGAACATGCAAAGGCCGATCGGCATGTTGGAAATCGCGGCCTGCAGGCGCTGCCGGTCGGTCTCGGCAATTGCTGCCAGTTCCTTTGCCCTGATGAGGCTGTCGCGGAACCCGGCGGCAGCCCGCACCAGGGTGCCGATCTCGTCGTCGCGCTGGTGGCCTTCGGTCAGCGCGACATCGTCCTTTCCGGCGGTGAGCCGGCGCATGGCCTCGCTCACCTTGAGCAGCGGCGAGGTGACCGAGGATTCGACCCAGACGATCGCGGCAAGCGTCCCGGCCGCGCCGAATGCCACGAAGAGCCCGACGAAACCGAGAGCACGCCAATAGACGTCCTGGGCCTCCTGCTCGGCCGACGCCGTTCCCGCCTCGACCAGCGCCTCGATATCCTTCAACGACGCCGCGAGCGCATCGAACAGCGCCACGGTTTCGGACTGGTACTGCTCGAGTGCACCGCTGACCTCGCCGGAGTCGAGCCGTTCGACGACGCTTGCGTACGACGCATCGAACGCGTCGCGGGCGCGGCCGAAGGCATCGAGCAACGTACGCTCACGGTCGCTTGCGATGCGCGCGGCGTACCAGGCCTCACTGCTGTCGAGTTGGGCAGCTGCCTCGTTCATCGACTTACCGAGCGCCGCGAGCTCGCGGAAGTTCACGGTCTGCATCCGGCGCGCGGCGAGGAGGTTCTGGGCCGTGAGCGAGCGCTCCATGGCGCTGATGACCCTGAGCTTCGGCAGCCACTCGGCGCGTACCTCCTCGGCGACCGTACTGACCTCGTTCAACTGAAGGAGACTGACAGCGCCGCTGGCGATGAGCAGCAGCAGGGCCGCGCCGAAGGCGATGGAAAGCTTGGATCGGATGCTGGGGGATCTTGTCGCCATTCTTGACGTCTCCAGCGGCCGACGCTGCCGGCCGCCCGCTACTGCAGGAAGCTGAAATGCTGCCAGATCGCGTAGTTCTCACGGAACTCCGCGTAGGATTCCCACACCCGCTCGAAATTGGGGTTGGCGGCCGACTCTTCGGCGACGATTTCCTTCCAGGCGTCCTCGAACGCGACCAGCATCTCGGGCGGCCAGCGCTTGAGCTCGACGCCCTCCTCCTGCAGCGCCTGCATGGCGCGCCACTGGGCGGCCTCGCCCTGCGCGATCATCTGGCGCATCGCATCGCCGCACGACACCTCGATCGCCGCCTGCTGGTAATCCGGCAAACCGTCCCAGACTTCCTTGTTGATGTAGAGATCGAAGAACGTTGCCTGCTGATGCCAGCCGGGAAAATAGTAGTACTTCGCCACCTCGTTAAAGCCCAGCGGCAAATCCATCGCCGGCAACGAGAACTCGGTCCCGTCGAGCTCTCCGCTTTCGAGGGCGGCGAGAATTTCGCCCGGCGGCAGCTGCTGCGTCTCGACGCCGAATTTCTGCATGACGCGCGCCCCGAGACCGAAGAAGCGCATCTTGAGGCCATCGAGGTCGGCGACGGACCGTATCTCCTTGCGGAACCAGCCCGAGGCTTCAGGCGGGATCAGCCCGCAGGGAATATTGTGGACGCCCCGCGCATGGAACATCTCGCGCGCGAGATCGAGTCCGCCGCCGTAATAGAGCCACGCAAGATACTCGCCCACGCCGGGCCCGAACGGCACGCTCGAAAACATGTTGAAGGCGCTGTCTTCACCCGCGAACCAGCCCGCGCCGGCCCAGGCGCCGGCAACGCGCCCCTCGGCCACCGCGGTAACCGTTTCCGCTCCCGGAACGAGTTCGCCCGGCTCGTAAAACTCGAGCTGCAGCGCGCCGTCGGTAATGCGGCCCACCTTTTCGGGGAGCGCTCTGGAGACATCGCCGAGGATCGTCATGCTGCTCGGAAACGTGCTGGCGACCTCGAGGCGCGTCACATCCTGGGCGGCAGCGCCGATCA
>CAYRNE010000190.1:0-6086 GCA_964425245.1 uncultured Devosia sp. | reverse complement strand
TGACGCGCGAGCGCATCCGCCAGATCGAGGCCAAGGCGCTGCGCAAGCTCAAGCACCCGAGCCGCAGCCGGAAGCTGAGGAGCTTCCTCGACAACTGAATGACAAGGGGCCGCGAGAGCGGCCCTTTTCATTGCACAGGGGCGCCTGAAGTCACCCGCACGCCTTACCATCGAGCAGGCCGAAGCGATCGAGCGTCGCTCGGGCCAGCGCTTCGTTTACGGTGTAAAGCAGCGGTCCCAGCGTCTTGTGCCGCTCGACGAAGAAGACGAAATGACGCGCGCAATCGCGTTCGTCGGTGAGGGTCGCAGCGCAGACATAGTCGTAGGCAACGTCGCGTCGGTCGTTGCTGGTATGGATGCCGCAATGGACGTCTCCCAGTGCGCTGAACGTATGGAGGATCGCCATCGTGCCGGCGCCGTCGTAAGTCCTGTTGTCGTAGTCGGCGTCGAAAGCGCGTTCGAACAGCTGCTGCGCCTCGAGCCCGCTCGGTATCTGGCCGTGCTCCAGCGCCTGGCCCCAGAGCCAGAGCAGGATGGCGAAGCCGGTGCCGACGAAGGCGATGACGCTGGGGTTCTTCCGCCAGAAACCTTCCATGGCCTCAGCGTTGGCGCGGCGCCGGGCGTCGGAAATGAGGAACATGATTGGCGGCCCCCGGGATCGGTCGCGGGCTGATAGCGGCGGCGGGCTGAACCGCGGCTGAATGGTGGATCGTTCGGCCTCAATCCAGCCGTGGCGGAGGTGGGCCCTTCGCCGGTTGAACTCGCTGCCGCGTTCGTGAACAATGCGCCGGGACAAGGGAGAAGTGCGATGTCGTTCCTGAAAAAGCTGTTCGGCGGTGGCGAGGCGGGCGAGGGCAGCGGCGGCGGTACACTCGGCGAGGAGGAATACAAGGGCTTCCTCATCAAGGCGATCGAGATGCGCGCCGGCTCCGAGTACCAGCTCGCCGGGACGATCGAGAAAGAGGTGAACGGTGAGCCGAAATCGTATCAGTTCGTGCGCGCCGACCGCATCGCATCCAGGGACGACCTCGTTGCGCTGGCACTCGCCAAGGGGCGGCAGATCGTCGACGAACAGGGTGAGGGCGTCTTCGGCCAGACCTGGCCGCACAAGCTGAACTGAGGCGGGCGAGCGCGGTTGGCGCGTCTGGCGCCCCGCTGATCCTGTCTAGCGGATGAGGTCGAGAAGCGGGTTTGCGGCGCCGGTCGCGGCCGGAGTCTCCGACCACGCGGGCGTGCTCTCTGCGGTGAGGGCGTAATAACCGAAGGCCACGATGCCGAGGACGACGATCGTCTCGACGATCCAGAGACGGCCGCGGCGGCCGCTGTGATTGGCATCGATCGAACTCATGTGACGCTCCCATGGCCGGGGTGTCCCCGGTTAACGAAACGTTTCTTCGCGCCGTGCTTTGGCGGAAGCGAGACGGAGATTCGACGGAATTGTGACCTTTGGGGCGGGCGCAGGATTCCGGGCGATCGCCGCAACAGGGGGAGGGCAATGGCGGCAGGCGTTGGCGAAGCCGGCTTCAGAGTCTAGGGTCCAGGCAGGGTGCAAGCGAAAGGCGGCAGATGACGATTACGGGCCTCGATTCGATCGACCGGGAACTGATCGCGCTCCTGCAGATGGACGACCGTGTGTCGGTCGCCGAAATGGGAAAGCGCCTCGGCATTCCGCCCTCGACCCTCAACGACCGCATCCACCGGCTGGTGCGGAACGGCACGATCACCGGCTTTCATGCGCACGTCTCGCCGGAAATGCTCGGCCTCGATCTTCTCGCTTTCGTGTTCGTGGGCTGGAGCGACCCGAAAACCGAGCAGGAGTTCCTGCGCCGGATCGCCGATGCACCGCAGGTGCTCGAATGCCACCACGTGACCGGCGCCTGGAACTACCTGATGAAAGTGCGGCTGCCACGGACCAAGGACCTCGAGGCCTTTCTCGCCGGCGTCGTCAAGGACGTGCCCGGGCTGCAGCGCACCGAGACGCTGATCGTGCTTTCGACCGCCAAGGAAACGACGCGGCTCGTTCCCGCGGACGGCGGCTGAGATGCACAAGGTCGACTTTCGCAAGGGGCAGCCGACGCTGTTCTCGCCGCCGAGCGAGGACTTCGTCCTCATCAAGGTGCCGAAGCTCAGGTTCGTCAAGGTTGACGGCAAGGGCGATCCGAACAAGGCGCCCGAGTATGCGACGGCCGTGCAGTGGCTCTATGCGGTGAGCTACGGGATGAAGATGCTGTCCAAAGCGGAGGGCCGGGACTATGTCGTGCCGCCGCTCGAAGGCCTGTGGTGGGCCGACGACATCAAGGCCTTTCACAAGCGGCAGAAGGACAAGTGGCGCTGGACCATGATGATCATGGTGCCGGAATTCGTGACGAGGAAGCATTTCAGCGCGGCGGTCGCTAAGGCGCGGCAGAAGCTCGGCGATCCGCCCGGCAGCCTGCGGCTCGAGGATTATGACGAGGGACTCGCCGTGCAGATTCTCCACATCGGCAGCTACGACGACGAGGCGCCGACAATCGAGCGGCTGCACAAGACCTTCCTGCCCGCCAACGGCCTCAGGGAAACGGGCCCGCACCACGAGGTCTATCTTTCCGATCCGCGCCGCACCGAGACGGCGAAGCTGAAGACGATCCTCAGGCAGCCCGTGAAGCAGAAGTAGCGCAGCCGCGGCAGTACCGGCAAACGAGCAAAGGCCCCGAGTGATCGGGGCCTTTCTCGTGCTTCAGAGGGAGGGGCTGAAGCAGCAGAGTCGTCTTAGCCGCCGGCCGGCTCGGTCACCTCAGCCGCGGGGGCTTCGGTAGCGGGAGCGGCTTCCTCGGCCGGAGCCGGGGCCTCGGTCGCCGGGGCTGCCTCAGTGGCGGGGGCCTCGGTGGCGGGTGCCTCAGTAGCGGGTGCAGCCTCGGTGTCGGTCGCAGGCGCTTCCATCATCGGGGCCGGGGTCGTCTCAGGCTCGACGACCGGCGTCTCCGTCGTCACCGACGTGGACGTCGTATCCGGGCCGGAATTCGCGGAGAAGACGAGGTAGCCGATGGCAAGCAGCGCAAGGGCTACAATGATCCCGACGAACCAGCCCGTCGAGCTGGATTCGCGAGAGTAGACGGTGCGATTCGTGCCGTCGTTCGTGTACACGGTATCACGGTCGGGATTAGCCATCAGAAGCTCCTTTCTTGGGTACCGTAGCCCTAAGAACGTTGGCTATTTGGTTTTGTTCCAGTTTTCGTGAAGGCTCGTGCGGCGGTGTTGCGGGGACGCCCAGAAGCTTGACCCGCCTTATGAAATTCGGCCGCCTCGGCTGGTGTCGGCTCGTCTGGATGAAGGCGAAACGAGGGCATCGGCCGGGCCGGCCGGGAAGCGGGCGTTCGGCCGCAGCGAGGCAAGCGCGGGACAGTACCGGCAGCCAAGCATTTGCCGAAATCGGCGGCTATCTGCGAAGGCTCAGGGGGAGTGGCGTCGAGTGGAGTTCGTGTCTGCGTGCCGGCGGCCGGTGGGCTGCCGGAGATGAGCCGTCCAAATCGTGATGTCGTGTTCGAGGCGCTGGCGGACGATCACCGCCGGCAGATTCTCGATCGCCTGCGTCAGCGCAATGGGCAGACGCTGAGCGAGTTGTGCGACGGCCAGGAGATCAGCCGGCAGGCCGTCACCAAGCACGTCAGGATTCTCGAAGGCGCCAATCTCGTGCAGTCGCGCAAGCGCGGCCGCCAGCGCCTGCACTTCCTCAACCCGGTCCCGATCCATGCGGTCGCCATGCGCTGGCTGCGGCAATTCGATGCCGTTCCGCTCGACTCGCTACAGGCCGCTATCGAGGATGCGGAGGCGGAGGACGCGGCCCGGTCCAGGTAGCGAGTAGGGGCCGCCGAGCGTCGCCGCAAAGCAGAAGCCGGGGCACCAGCCCCGGCTTCTTTGTTGCGCTGCCGCCGCTGTCAGTCGCGCGAGGCGACGGTGATCAGCGGCGTGATGCGCTTGATGGTAACGCGACGGTTCAGCCGCTCTGCTTCCTGCGTCTTCACCTTGAGGAAGCGCTCGCCATAGCCTTGGGTGACGAGGTTCTCGGGCGGGATGTCGTAGAAGTCCGTGAGGATACGGGCGACCGTCGCGGCGCGGGCGTCGGACAGGACCAGATTGGAAATGTCCGAACCCACCGCGTCGGTGTGGCCTTCGACGAGGAAGGTCTCGGCCGGGTTCTCATCAAGCAGGTCGAGCATGGCGTTCGCCACCTTGCTCAGCGCCCCCACCTGGCTGCGCGAGATGGTCGCCGCACCGGTATCGAAGGTGAGACCGCCGACCTCGAGCCGCCGCACCATGTCGCGAATGCGCGCCGAGCGCTTGACCTCGTCGATCGTGTAGATGCGGCGCACGCGCTCCACCGGAGGCTCGGCCAGGAACTCGGCGACCTCGTCGACGTCGGCCCTGTCGGCATCGAGGACGTATTCGCGAACCGGGATGGTCAGCCGCAGCGGCGGCAGGTCCCGGCCCGGATCGCGCCACTCGCGATCGTCGAAGTCGTCGTCCTCATAGCGATCGCGCCGATCCCAGTCGCTGCCGCCCGCGAGCAGGTACTCGCGGCCGTCCGGCATGATGCGCGAGCGGCGCAGGACGTTGCCGTAGCGGTCGCGGATGGTGACGATGCGGACGCCGTTGGGACGTTCGATCGTTTCCTTCACGCGGCCGTTGCGCAGCCGTTCGTAGTAAACCTCGTCCTCGTCCTCGTCGTAGTAGCGATCGCGCTCCTGCGCCGGATTGTCGATGACGAGGTTCACGCCGATCTGGAAGATGAAGCCGGTATTGGTGAAGTTGTTGGTGACATTGGTCACGTTCGTGACGTTGGTCTGATTGACGATGTTGTTGACCACCGTGACGTTCGGCGGCACCTCGATCGTCGGCAGGGCAGCGGCATCGATCTGCTCGCCCTGAATCTCGGTCACGGGCGCCACCTCGACCGGTTCGATCGCCTGCTGGGCGGCCTCGTCGGTCTCGGGCGGCGGCGCCGGCTCGGCAGCCGGTTCCTCCGCAACCGGCGGCTCTTCGGCCGGGGGCTGCTCGGCAGGCGTGTCACCCGCCTCCGCCGGCTGTTCCGCGTCAGGCGCGGCCTCGGCATCCTTGGCGCTGTCGAGGACAGGCGCCGCTTCCTCGGGCGCGATCTCCTCGGGCAGGACTTCGGTTGCTTCGGGCGTCACCGCCTCCTCGGCTCCCGGGAGTTCCTCGATCGCGGGCTCCTCGGCGGCTGGCTCGGCGGGCGCTTCGGGTACAGGCGGCAGGCTGAAGCCGAACTGCGTCAGGCATTCGGTCGAGTCCTCGAAGCCGAGGCTCGTGCAGATCTCGTCGATCTGGCCGTTCGCGACGGCGATGGTGGCGTTGCCGCCGTCGACGTCGCCGGCTTCGATCTGGTCGACGCCGACGAGATAGAGCTCGACCGCGGTCTGCAGTTCCGCCTGGGCCTCGACCAGCGGATCGGTCTCGGCAGGGGCTTCTTCCGCGGGCTGCTCGGGCGCGGCCTCTTCCGCAGGTTGCTCGGGCGCGGGCTCGGCCGGCTGTTCGGCGGCCGGCTCGGCGGCTTGCTCGGGTGCGGGTTCCTCGACGGGCTGCTCGGGAGCGGGTTCCACGGCCGGCTGTTCGGCAGCAGGCTGTTCAGGCGCAGGCTCCCCGGCCGGCGGTTCCTCAACCACAGGTTCCTCGACAGCAGGCTCCTCGACGGCTTCCGGAGCCTGTTCCGGCTCGGGGGCCGGTTCGGGAGCAGGCTCGGGCAGCGGCGGCAGGTCCTGGCCGATGCACGAGGCGATGTCCGGATAGCCGTTGGCGGTGCAAAGCTGGAGGATGCGCGCTTCGGCATCCGAGGCCATGGCCTGAGCGTTGGCATAATCGCCCGCGGCGGCGAGGTTCAGCGCATCCTGATATTGGGCGAGCGCCGCATTGAGATCGGCAACGAACTGGGCCTGCAGCTCTTCGGCCGTGGGACCCGCAGGTTCGGCCGGTGCGGGTTCGGGCGTGGGTTCCGGAGCGGGCTCAGGAGCCGGTGCGGGGGCGGGCTCTGGAGCCGGTTCGGGGGCGGGCTCTGGAGCAGGGGCGGGCTCTGGAGCAGGGGTGGGCTCTGGAACA
>CAYRNE010000189.1:0-6095 GCA_964425245.1 uncultured Devosia sp. | reverse complement strand
CACATCATGGGCGACTGGATGAAGGGCGAGTGGCTGGCGGCCGGCAAGGTGCCGGGCGTCGACTTCGGCTGTGCCGTGATCCCCGGGTCGAAGGCCGTGGCGGTGACCTCGGACGCCGTCGGCGTCCTCGGTGGCCAGAACGAGGAAATCGATCGGGCCGAGCTCGACCTCGTCGCGGCCTTCGTCGATCCGGTCGTTTCCGCGAAGGCGAACCAGCAGAAGGGTTCGACCTCGCCGCGCGCCGACGCACCCACCGAGTTCCGCGATGCCTGCAACCAGGTTGCCATGGATGCGCTGAACGTTCCGAACGGGCAGGTGCCGAACCCGTTCAACGTCATCGACGGCGACTGGAATACGGCCATCTGGAACGTGATGTTCAACTTCTGGTCCGACAAGTCGCAGACCGTCGACGACGTGGTCGAAGGCCTGACCGACGAATACGACGCGATCTTCGGCTGACCCCTCCCAGCCGCGTGCGGGGCGCGACCGCGCCCCGCACCTTTTCGTTCCCATGGAGTCCGCGAGGCGCGCGCTGCGGGCTGCCGACCGGCGGCCCGGGGGACACCGTGGCCCGCAGCCGCCCCTCCGCTACTCGCAGTAGGTCTGCCCGTTGAACACGAAACAGCCCGACGATGAGGGCCGCTGGGTCTGCGACGGCTGCGAAGCCTGCTGCTGCGGCGTGTAGCAGACGCCCTTGCTGGAAAGCCGCTGTCCAGAGGGGCAGGTCTTGGCGACGCAGCGGTCCCCCTCCAGTACCTCGGTGGCGCGGCAGACGATCGGGCAGACCCGGCCCGTGACGTCCGTGAGGGCCCGCAAGACCTCGTTCGACGGCGCCAGGGCGGCGAGCGTCACGTCGCTGTGCTCGTCGAAGGCGCGAAGCGCCGCCTCGCTCTTTCGCCCCCAGACGCCGTCGGGCGCTCCCGCATCGCATCCGAGACGATTGAGCTCGGTCTGGATGCGCAGCGCGAGCTGGATCGGGTCGAGCACAGGCTCCGGCTCCGGCTCGGGGACAGCCTCCGGCACGAGCGACGACTCGGGCTCGGGCGCGACCGGCGCCGGCTGCAGGGAGGCAAGATGCGTTCTGATGTCGGGAGCGAACCGGCCGGCTGGATAGAGCTTGAGATAGGCCTCGGAATAGACCGTCTCCTTGCTGAGGAGGGCCTTCTGAGCCGCCCGCTGCTCCTCGGCCGCCTCCAGCAGCTCGGCCAGTTGCGGCCGATCCGGATAGTTGATCATCGCTTCCCGGCAGACCCTGACACCGGCATCGGGATCGAGGAACAGGAGCTCCTCGCGCCGTACCGCCGGATCGACGAGGACCTCGCAGGACGTGCGCTCGGGCGGATCGGCGGCGGCCGCCGCAGGCGTTTCGGCGGGCAGGAAATAGAACTTGCCGATGAGCCCGTCGTAGTAGCTGGGGCGCTGCGTATGGTTGGCTTCCGAGAGCGCCGCGGTATAGACGCGCTCCTTGAGTTCCTGCACCATCGGCCGGATTTCGAGTCCCGGTTCCCGGATGAGGCCGAGCAGGTTACGCGTGAAAAGGCCGTTGGGACTGGCGTCGGACGCACCGAGACTGTCGAGCGCGAGTTCGCCCGAGCCGGCGGCGTAGATGACGATCGTACCCTGCGGCGGGTCGACGCGCGCAAGGCCGGTCCGTCCGCCGAGCCCGCGCGTCTCGGTCCGCGGGAACGGATTGTTGCGACAGGCATCGAGCAGAAGGAGGCTGACGCGCGGCCGGCGCGACTGCAAGTCTTCCATGAGCAACGTCAGGCTGATCCCGTCCGAACGCAGCCCGAACTGCTGCGAGGGATCGAGGCGGCGGATATCCGTGGGCAGAAGGTAGTTCTGCCCGTCGAGTTCGACGCCGTGGCCGGCATAATAGAGCAGCGCTTCCGAGCCCGGCCTGACCGAGTTCAGGAAGCGCCCGATCGCTTCCTGCATACCCACCCGATCGAGATCGATCGCCTCGATGACGTCGAACCCGACGTCGGAAAGCGCGCGCGCCATGGCGCGTGCATCGTTCGCCGTATTCGGCAGCGTGTCGATATGTGTGTACTGGCTGTTGCCGATGACGAGGGCATAGCGCTCGACGTCGAGCCCTATGTCCTTGCCGGGCAGCTCCGAAATGCTGGCGTACGCCGCCGCGCAGCAAATCAGCCAGCTTCCCAGCATGATCGCAAGACGACTCAGGTCGCGCATCTCACCAGCCCGCGGCGTGTTACCGAAGAGAAATCGCACAGCGCGTTTTCGGCGGCAAGCGGATGAACAACCGAACCCCTCGTCCGGCACGCCGGGTGACGGCCGTCGCTGCCAGGTGACGTGACCGGCCGGCTCGTCTGGGTTCCGTGCCGCGATTGACGGAGCCGATGTATGGATGCACTTCCGGCGCGGCTGCAAACGCGCTAAGACATGCAAAGTATTGGGCTGGGGGACTCAAATGAGTGCTGCAGGAATACTGCGCAGGTTTACCTGGGCTGCCGGAATGGTTCTGAGCAGCGTGGCCACTGCAAATGCAACCGTCACCTTCAATGTGGTCGTCAACGCAAGGCTCAACTGCCAGTCGCCGCTCGAACTCGAAGACATTCCGCTCTCGTTCGACGGCACCATGCTGCTCAAGGACGACGGCACGGCCGCCGGCCGGCTGAAGATGACCGCCTACTACCTGATCGGCTTCCGGTCCTCGTTCGGCGGCAAACTCGGCGCCCCGCCCACGCGGGTGCCCGACGTGCCGGACACAACGCTGCAACTGCGCGTCCTCGACCGAAACGGCCTCTCGCTCCGGATCGACGTGCCGAACAGCGATGTCACGGTGAACGCCTGGGTCGCCGACAACGGCAAATGCGCCGCCGAGTTCATCCCCGCGCTCAGGCGCGGTGCCACCCAGCACATGATCCGCGCCGGCGACACATGGTTCTACTGCGATACCTTCATCGTCGAGAGCACCCGCTGCACGGTGAAATGACGGACCCATCTTGAAGGTCCAGTCGTGGATCGCGACAAGCGCCTGTCCGACCACAGCGAGCGCAGCCGGGTCGGCATTGCCGGCGGTTGTCCGCAGAGTGATGAGAGCGAGAACCGAGATGATTCCAATCGCAATGAACGCGCTTTCCATGACACGCGCGGCGACGAAGCCGAGGCTCAGCACGGGGAAGCGCCGCCTGAGCACCGGATAGAGCGTGAGCGCCGAAGCGATGCTGGCAGCGATCAGCAGGAGCTCGAGGATGGCGCCCCACGACACCCCGTCCAGATCAACTCATCGCCGCTTGCGGTCCGAGCAGGCGGCCCGCAGGAAAGAACGCAGCCGTTGTGCCCGAGGTCTCCGTCCATTCTGGCGTGCCAAAGCATGGATATTGTGAAAGTTGGAATCTCGAAGGGCAGCGCGAAGGTGCCGACCGCGACGCAAACCCTCGGTGTGCCGCTCCGGGGCGGTCGCGGCGAGGTCCCCTGCGCCTGTGGAAGGCCGCGGGCCTTGAATGAATCTCGCAGCGAAAGGTCGAGGTTTCTCGGTTCTTCGCGAAATGCAGGTGGCACCGGCAGTGAAGGGCTCGATTTTATCTCTTAAGCGGCAGAGCCCGTCTAGGTCGTGCGGCTACTTCTCCGGTACCCAGACCACCATGGACCCCTGGCCGCGGTTGGCCCAGAGATAGTAGGGAATGGCGGTCAGCGTCTCGGGCCGCTCCTTCGGCGGCTCGGTGCGATAGAGCGGCTTGAATTCGTCCTCGTCGACGGCGACCGCATCGGCGCTCAGCGTCACGACCCCATCGAAGAGGTCCGCGCGGGTCGACAACCGGAGCTCCGATTCGTGCGGCAGGCGGAAGCGCTGCACGCTGCCTCCGGGATTGTCCGCTTCCTCGATGCAATAAACGAGCGGCCCCCGTTTCAGGGCCACGCGCCCCGCGTCCATGATGACGGCAGGGTTCGCATAGAGCCGAACCGGCGGCATCGGCAGATCGAGCGTGACGACGTCGCCCTTCCTCCAGGTGCGGGTGATGGTGACGTAGCCATTGACCGGGTCCTCCGTAATCGCCTCGCCGCCAACCTTCACCGTTGCGCCCCGGCACCAGCCCGGAACCCGCAGCTTGAGGGCGAAGCGGGCCGGCGTCTCGGGATCGACCTCGATCCTGATGGCGCCATCCCAGGGATAGTTCGAGACTTCGCGCAGCGCGACCCTGGTGCCCGCGGTCTCGACGGTGGTCGAGATGCCGCCATAGAGATGGAGCGCAATGCCGTCATCAGCGGTCGAGACGAAGTAGCCGCCCACCGACGCGACGAGACGGCTGACGTTCATCGTGCAGCAGGGGCAGGTGTGCCATTCCCAGCGCGTCGGCCTGCCGTCGCTTTCGAGCGGGTTGGCGTAGAAATAGTGCTTGCCGTCGCGGCTCAGGCCGGACAACGCTCCGTTGAACAGCGCGAGCTCCATGATGTCGGCATACTTGCCGTCGAGATCGAGATGCAGCATGCGCTGCGCCCAGAAGATCAGCGCCACCGAAGCGCAGGTCTCGGCATAGGCGGTCTGGTTCGGTAAATCGTAGTCGACGGTGAAGCCCTCGTTATGCGCCGAGGGGCCGAGGCCCGCCGTCACGTACATCTTGGTGTCCATGACGTCGCGCCAGAGCGCCTCGCAGGCCTGCTTCAGCGCCGGATCGTCGAGCTCGACCGCGAGATCGGCCATGGCCGTATAGAGATACATGGCGCGCACGGCATGACCCACGACCTTGCGCTGCTCGCGCACCGGCATATGCGACTGGCTGTATTCGTAGTTGCCCTGAACGTAGCGCTGCGTTTCCCACCCCTTCTTCTCGCGCTCCTCGCGCTCGATGTCGAAATAGTGCGGCTGGCGGCCGCGCTCGTTGATGAGGTAGGCGGCGAAATCGAGGTGCTTCTTCTCCCCGGTCAGGTGGTAGAGCTTGACGAGCGCGATCTCGATCTCCTCGTGCCCGTCGTAGCCGCGCTTCTGGCCGGGCCCGGTGCCGAAGACGGAATAGATGTGGTCGAGATAGCGCTCCATGATGGAGAGCCAGCGCCGCCGGCCGGTGGTCTCGAAGTAGGCGATGGCGCCTTCGAGCAGGTGCCCCGCGTTATAGAGTTCGTGGTTGTCCCTGAGGTTGCTCCAGCGCTTCTCGGGCTCGCGTCCGAGGTACCAGCAGTTGAGGTAGCCGTCTGGCGCCTGCGCCTTCTCGAAATCGTCGATGATGGCTTCGATCCTGGCTTCGATCGCGGCGTCGCGGCGGTGGCTCAGGGCATAGCTCGCAGCCTCGATCCACTTGCCGACATCGGAATCCCAGAAGACCTGAACGGTAAAGCCGTTGGCGTGGCGCGGGAAGCGCAATGGCGGCGGCGGCTGCGGCAGCTTCAGCGAGTCGAGATAGCCGTATTCGCTCAGCTTCTCGTGCTGGCTGGGAATCGTCTTGGCGAGCACGGTATCGAGCCGCTCGCGCCAGAAGTCGCCCTCGAGCCGAACGTTCACGAACCGCACGGGGTGGTACTGACTCATGGTTGCTCCATGTGGAGAAGGAACGTCTTCCGCGTCACGGCTCGGTGGAACCGCGTACGACGAGTGTGCAGGGCAGGCGCCGGACACCGCGTATGCTGGCGCCGCCGATCATTTCGATGAGCAGCCTCCCGGCCTCACGGCCGAGCGCTTCAAGGTTCATGTCGACGCTGGTGAGGGGCGGCCGCGCCGCCTCGGTCATCACCGGCCAGTTGTCGAAACCCGCGATGGCGACGGACTGCGGCACGGCGATGCCCTTTTCGCGCAACGCTTCCGCCGCGCCGCGGGCGATCTGGTCGTTGCCGCAGAAGAGCGCATCGGGCGGCTCCAGCGCGCCGCCGAAGAGCTTCTCGACCGCTTCGCGGCCCCAGGCCTCGGACCAGACACCGGTCAGGTAATACTCGGGCCGTTCGGGGAGGCCCGCGAGGCCCAGCGCCATCGAATAGCCGCGATGCCGCAGCCGCACGGCCTCGAACCGCTCCGGACCGGTAATATGGGCGATGCGGTGGCGGCCGAGCGAGGCGAGATGACTTGTCGCGAGCCGAGCGCCGCCGACATCGTCGGGAACGAGCGAGAGTGCATTGGCGTCGTCGGCCTGGCTATAGAC
>CAYRNE010000188.1:0-6125 GCA_964425245.1 uncultured Devosia sp. | reverse complement strand
GAATCGGCGAAGATTTTCGCGGGCGTCGACCTGACGCGCGAGCCCATCCCGGTGCTGCCGACGGTCCACTACAACATGGGCGGCATCCCCGCGAACTATCATGGCGAGGTCGTCGATCCGCGACGGGGCGGGTCGGATGCGGTCGTCCCGGGCCTCATGGCGGTGGGCGAGGCCGCCTGCGCGTCCGTGCATGGCGCGAACCGGCTCGGCTCCAATTCGCTCACCGACCTCGTAGTGTTCGGCCGGGCGGCGGCGCTGCGCGCCGGCGAGACGCTCGACCGCAACGCCGCGATCCCGGAGGTGAACCGGCGCTGCGAGGACCGTATCATCGCCCGTTTCGATGGCCTGCGCTACGCCAATGGCGGAGCGCCCACGGCCGAGGTTCGCGAGCGCATGCAACGCATCATGCAGGAGGATGCCGCCGTGTTCCGCACGGCCGAAACGCTGCAATCGGGCGTCCGGCGGATGACCGAGCTCTGGAGCGTCCTTTCCGACCTCAGGGTTCACGACCGCTCGATGATCTGGAATTCCGACCTCGTCGAAACGATGGAGCTCGAGAATCTCATGGCCTGCGCCGTCACCACGGTAGCCGGTGCCGAGGCGCGGCACGAGAGCCGCGGTGCCCATGCACGCGAGGATTTCCCCGACCGCGACGACGAGAACTGGCGCAAGCACACCCTCGCCTATCTCGACGCCTCGACCGGCGCGGTGCGGCTCGACTACCGGCCCGTCCACACCGAACCGCTGACACCCGAAAGCGAGGGCGGCATCCCGCTCGCAAGGATCGCGCCCAAGGCGCGCGTGTATTAGGATTAGCGCCATGTGCCAGATGTGCGAGGAATACGAGGCCGAGCTGAGACGGTTGGGGCTGGCCGAGGAGGCTCGAAAGGTCCGTGAGGAACGCCACGGCCCGCGGCAGCGCGAGCCGCGGCCTTCGAAGGTCGAACCCCCTCCGGACGGCGATGCCCGCCTCTGAGACGTCTCCCCCTGGCTATTCCGGCACGCCGCTGGCGCAGAAGCTTGGCCTCAAGGACGGCCAGCGCGTGCTGTTCATCGCGTTGCCGCCCGAGCTCGGGAACCTCCGCACCTCGCGCCATTTCACCGAGATGGCACAGGCGGGCTGGGAGACTTTCGCCGACGGCGATCCGGGCTATGACCTGATCCACGGCTTCACCGCCTCGCGCGCGGTGCTGGAAAGGGCCGCCGTGCCGCTTATGGAGCAGATCGACCCCGATGGCGCGATCTGGATCTCCTGGCCGAAGAAGGCGAGCCGTGTCGCGACCGACATCACGGAAGATGTGATCCGCGACGTGGTTTTGCCGATCGGGCTGGTCGATGTAAAGGTAGCCGCCGTGAGCGAGGTCTGGTCCGGCCTCAGGCTCGTCATCCGCAAGGAGCTGCGCGCTGCGCGCCGCACCAGAACCGAGTGAGAACCGATTTGCCTTTCCCCTCGTCGATCAAATGGATCGCGGCCGCGTGTGGCCTCATGTCCTTCGCCGCCCTCCCGCTCACGCCGGCTGCCGCGGCGACGCCCGAGGAATTTCTCGCGGCCTGCCTTGCCGTCGCCGGCGAGGAGGGCACCGAACTCTGCAACTGCAAGGCGGAGCAGGCGGAAAAGCTCGTCGATGCCGAGATGCTGGACTACATCATCATGCGTCTGCAGGACCCCCAGGGCTTCTCCGAAAAGGTCAAGGCCGGCGACGTGCCGGAAGACGTGGTTGCCAAGTGGCCGTACTACGTCCGCGACAGCAACGCGGTCTGTCTCGCGCCCCCGGAGGAGGAAGCGGACGAATGAGGATCCTGCTCGCCGCTCTCGGGCTTGCGGCACTGTCCGCCGGGGCGGCGCTCGCTGCCCCGCCGAGCGCCGAACAGAAGACCGAGTTCCATCGGACCTGCGTCGGCATCTCGCAAAACGAGCCGCTTTGCACCTGCAAGGCGGACGCCGCCATGGATCTCGTCGATACGGACTTCATGGCCGTGATCATTGCCGCCATGAAGGGTAAGGCGCCGCCCGCACAATACGAGCTCCCCTACAACGACTATATCGCCGCCTCGACCCGCGTGTGCGGCATGGGAGGGATCTGAGTTGGTCGAACTGCTGCTCCCCAAGAATTCGCAGGTCAAGAAGGGCAGGACCTGGCCTGCGCCGGCGGGCGCGACGCGGCTGCGCGAATACCGGGTTTACCGTTACGACCCCGACACGCCAGACAATCCGCGCATCGACACCTATTTCGTCGATCTCGACGATTGCGGACCGATGGTGCTGGACGCCCTGCTCTGGATCAAGAACAAGGTCGACCCCACGCTGACGCTTCGCCGCTCCTGCCGCGAGGGCATCTGCGGCTCCTGCGCCATGAACATCGACGGCCTCAACACGCTCGCCTGCACCAAGGGCATGGACGAGATTCCGGGGCCGGTGAACGTCTATCCGCTGCCGCATATGCCGGTTATCAAGGATCTGGTCCCCGACCTCTCGACCTTCTACGCGCAGCATCGCTCGATCGAGCCCTGGCTGAAGACGACGACGCCGGCGCCCGAATCGGAATGGCTGCAAAGCCATGAGGATCGCGAGAAGCTCGATGGCCTCTACGAGTGTATCCTCTGCGCCTGCTGTTCCACGTCCTGCCCCTCCTACTGGTGGAACGGCGAGAAATACCTGGGTCCGGCCGTCCTGCTGCAGGCCTATCGCTGGCTGATCGACAGCCGCGACGAAGCGCGCGAGGAACGCCTCGACAGCCTCGAAGACCCTTTCAAGCTGTACCGCTGCCACACCATCATGAATTGCTCCAAGACCTGCCCCAAGGGTCTCAACCCGGCCAAGGCGATCGCCGAAATCAAGAAGCTGATGGTCGCAAGGCAGACGGCATGACCCGCACGCGCGCGATCGTCGCCCTCTTGGCCCTCGCGGCCGCGCTCGGGGGTCCGGCGCTTGGCGACGAGACGAACCGGCGCGCCCTCGCCGAGCGCGCGGTCAAGGCGGGCTACGAGCACGACGTCGCCGAGCGGCTCATGCAGGTGTTCTGGCCGGTCGCGCTCGAGGTGATCAAGGAGCGGGCGCCGGACGCGACCGCGATGCAGCTCTTCCAGTACGAGGGCAAGACCCAGGGGTTCGTCGACGAGGCCGCCCATGACGGCCTCGTGCCGCTGGTCGATCTGTTCGAGCGCGGCTTCACCGAGGACGAGTTGCAGGCCATCGTCACGTTCTACGAAAGCCCTGCAGGCCAGAAGGTTCTCGGCGCACAGGGCGAGATCGCCGCCGTCCTCTCCGGCGCCGCCGGCGAAAGCCTCATGGCCGAGGTCAACGCGCTCGCGCGGCGCGTCGACGACCTGCTCGCCGCCGACGGCTATTGAAGCTTCCCGGCGATGTTCGAAACGATAGCCGAAGTCGCCAACCCCTCCGCCGCGCGCGTCCTGATCCTTGCGCTCAAGGCGCACGGCTTCCACCCGCTCGAAGGAGGGGAGAGCGGTCTGCCCGGCCTGCCGGGAGTCTATGGTCCCAGGGGCGTGGCGATTGCCGTGCCGGAGGAGGAGGCGGGCGACGCCCGTATTCTGGCTGAAACCCTGCTGCGCGATATGCGTGCCGAGTAGGGGCCGCAACTTGGCCACATTAATGCGGGCATTTTTGGCCCCGGCGGTCAGTGCGGAGGTTGAACGGCAAACGCAGTTTGCATTAATTAGCCCGTTCGATCGTCCGGAGCATTCGGCCCTGGGGCACGGAGTGGGCTTATGACCTCATGGAAACGCGTCGGCGTTTCACTCGTCGCTTTGGGCGGCGTTGCGATGGTGCTGGCGGGATGCAGCACCGGGCGCGTAGCGACGCGCAATATTTCCCAGCCCGAACAATTGCAGCCGCTCCCCTCCTCGCAGGTTGCACAGGCCAACCTGCCGGCGATCGGCGAGTCTGGCGCGGTGACCTCGGCGCAACTCCCCAACGGCCCGCTTCAGACCGCACAGATCGGAACGCCCGCCGACCCAACCCAGATCAATCCGGCGCTGACCGGCCAGCCGGTTCTCGGCGGCAATCAGCAGCCTGTCCAGACGGCAAGCGCCGATGGCTCCTTCGTCACCCTCGATGCGGTGGGCTCGGTCCCCAATTCGCCCGGGCGCGATCTCACCGGAGGACTGACGACCACCAAGCTGATCGGCGGCTGGACCATCGTTTCCGGTGCCGAGCAGTGCAAGCTGTTCCTGACCGAGACCGCAAAGGCCGGCACGTCGCGCTTCCGCGCGTCCACGCCGGGTTGCCAGATGCAGGGCTTGAAGGTCGTGGCTTCCTGGCAGCTCGCCGGCACGCAGGTGCAGCTCTTCGACGAAAACGGCGACATGATCGCGGCGCTGATCCTGAGCGGCAACCGCTTCATCGGCACTCTGGCCGGCGGCCGCGGCCTTTCCATGGTCGGATAGTGTTTCGCGGCTCGCGGCGGGGGCCCGCGGCCAATCCCGTAAGCAGGCGCCTCGCGGCTCTGGTGGAGCAAGGCGTCCTCGCTGGCGACCCGCATCAGCTGGATGCGGCACGTGCGCTCGACCGCGTGGCAGCGGAACTGGACCAGCGCGCCGGAACGCGCGCCCTTCTTGCCGCCCTCGGCCGACCGGCCCCCGTGCGGGGGGTCTATCTCGTCGGTGCCGTCGGGCGCGGCAAGACCATGCTGATGGACCTCTTCTTCGCCGCAGTGACCGGCATCGAGAAGCGGCGTATCCACTACCACGAATTCATGGACGAGATTCACGCGGCGATCGCCGATTTCCGCCGCTCCGGCGGCCGGCGCGGCGATGCCGATCCCGTCGCCGCGGCCGCACGCGTGGTCCTTGGCAAGACGAGGCTGCTCTGCCTCGATGAATTCCACGTGCAGGACATCACCAACGCCATGCTGCTGGGCCGTCTCTTCGGACGGCTGTTCGACAATGGGGTGACACTCGTTGCGACCTCGAACACGCCGCCGGACCGGCTTTACGAGAACGGCCTCAATCGCCAGCTCGTCCTCCCGTTCATCGCGAGGCTCGGTGAGGAGGTCGAGGTCGTCGTCCTCGACGGACCGACCGATTACCGGCGCCTGAAGTTCGAGGGCGAACAGGTCTTCGTCTTCGGCGGCCATGCCGCGACGAAAAAGGCCATGGATCGGCTCTGGCTGCACCTGACCGGCGGTGTCGAGGGGGAGCCGGCAGAGCTTCATTCGCTCGGCCGCACCATCCGCGTGCCGCGCGCTGCGATGGGCGCGGCGCGCTTTCCCTTCCCGGCGCTCTGCGAGCAACCGCTGGGCGCGCGCGACTATCTGCGCCTCGCCCACGCCTACGAGACGCTGATGATCGAGGATGTGCCGCAGTTCTCGCGCGCCAACTCGGACGCTGCCAAGCGCTTCATCCTGCTGGTCGATACGCTCTACGACCGCGGCATCAAGCTCACGGCGAGCTTTGCCGTACCGCTCGACGAACTGGGCGGGGACGACCGCACGGCGGCCGAATTCGCCCGCACGCGCTCCCGCCTCGCCGAAATGCAATCGGCCGATTACCTGCGCGCGCCCCACAAGGAAGATTCCGCCGCCGAGCTCAATCCGGCAGGCTGAGGAGCGGGCCGGTCACGTCGATGCCCAGCGCACGATTGCAGCGCGTTCCGGACCCAGTGTGCCTCAATCCAACGGCTCACTTGCCACCCCCCGGCACCGGGGTTAATAGGGGCGCGCAACATCAGGCATAAGCGGTTCAGGGGGTTCGTGGATGGCGCGCAGGAAGATCGCTCTCATCGGGGCGGGGCAGATCGGTGGCACCCTGGCGCTTCTGGCAGCAACCAAGGAACTTGGCGACGTCGTCGTCTTCGACGTGGTCGACGGGCTGGGCGCCGGCAAGGCCCTGGACCTCGCGCAGGCCGGCCCGGTCGAGGGCTACGACGCGAGCCTCAAGGGCACCACCGAATACAAGGACATCGCCGGGGCAGACGTGATCATCGTCACCGCCGGCGTCGCCCGCAAGCCCGGCATGAGCCGCGACGACCTGCTCGGCATCAATCTCAAGGTGATGAAGGCGGTCGGCGAAGGCATCAAGGCCAACTGCCCCGACGCCTTCGTGATCTGCATCACCAACCCGCTCGACGCGATGGTCTGGGCGCTGCGCGAATTCTCCGGCCTGCCGCA
>CAYRNE010000187.1:0-6160 GCA_964425245.1 uncultured Devosia sp. | reverse complement strand
CGAGCAGCGGCCCAAGCAGCGGCCCAAGCAGCGTCCCAAGCAGCGGCCCAAGCAGCGGCCCAAGCAGCGTCCCGAGCAGCGGCCGCAGCAGCGGCCGCAGCAGCGGCCGCGTCCTTACGGACGCCCCGCAGAACCGTCAGAACGTCATCATCCGGCCTGGTCTGCTCCGGCAGGCTCCGCAGCTTCTCGGCCTGATCCGCCAGCCCAGCCAAATCCAGCCATGCCGGTGTCGAAACCCGCACGGACCAGTCCAACGCCAACCATGCCCTACGTGACGCATCCTCGTCCGTGCCGACGGTTCCGACCAGCACCGGGATATACGGGACCAGCTGCTGCCGTTCGTCGTCGGTGCGCATCCCGTCGTTCCATGCGATACCGAACCGGCGTAGCGTCGGGCAGACACATTGGGGCTCGTCGGTGAACGGCTCCTCAGCGAAGAGGCTGACCGCCTCAAGCAAACAGGCACCCTTCTCCGGCGTGGAGTGGCCGCCGGAATGCAGCACGATTTCGTCAAGGTCTATAGCGGTCATAATGTCTCCCTTCAATCGTTTACCTGGCCTGGTCGTCCAGCAGCGCATGTAGACGGCGGTCAGCGTCGGTCGCCAACGACGGGTTCAGGTCGGCGTGATGCGCCCGGATGCCGTCACGGAGCCGGCGTACCTCCCGGACCAGCACCGCCACCGCACACTTCGGATGCGACAGGTGACAGTCGCCCCAATGCGTCGAAGCGCGGGACTCCCGATACGCCTCCTCGATCCGGTCGATATCCGGCCCGCGAGACTGGCTATCCATCACGCCACCACCGGAAACCACGGCTCGCTACGAGCAGGATCCCAGCCGTCACCAGAACACCGAGAACACGTCTCACGCGACGTGCCTGTCCACCAGCCACCACGACCTCCACAGACCAGACACTGGCCGGGTTCATACAGGTCGTCCATCACGCCACCTCCCCAAACCGGGCATCCATCTTCCCCAACACCCGCTCACGCAACTGTCGGAACTCCGCCGCCGACAATGCCGGACGATCATCAACCCACAACTGGCGGCCCACCATGATCGTCCTCGCCTTCCCCGCCGAAATGCCTTGCAGCTCCGACACCTCCGGCCGGACCATATGACCTTCGACCCACCGTCCCAGACACGCCTTACGGTGCTGATCCAACCCTTGCGCATATGTCGAAAAGCTGTAGACGGCAGCCTGCGGACGTTCCACACCGTCGACGGTCACATACCACGACGTCGAAAACTGGAACGTTTCCTCGTTCACGCAAACACCTCACACAGCTCGTCGTGATCGGGGGCAGACAGCGGCCGACGACAAGACGAACATCGCTGTTCCTCGGGCGGCATGTCCTTCAACAGCCGCGGGGCATGTTTCGCCAGCGCCGACGGCGTCAACGTCGCGTTCGGCCATTCACGCCGGTACGCACGAGCCGCCGGACCCACATCGGCCGCGGTCACGTCGATGGCGCGCAGCTCCTTCACCGCCGCGTTCAGCTCGCCCCGCGCCGGTTTGGTCAGACGCCGCCAGTTGATCCCGCACGCCTCAGCGATTGCCTCGAACAGCTCGTCTCGCCTACTGACGGTTCCTGACGGTTCACTGACGGTTCTAGACCGGAAGCTGGCTGCCACTGGCAATGGAAGCCTGCTGCCACTGGCAACTACCTCTGACTGCCGCTGGCAATCTCCTTCCACTGGAAGCTGGCTGCCACTGGTAGACATGGCCAGACGGAACGTCCAACCCCGAAACTGGCCACCATGCATCCGACGTTCGACGCGCTCCACCAGCCCCGCCGTCTCCAACGCCTTCACATGGTTGTGCACCGACCGTTGAGACACCCCAGCCAGCTCCGCTACCGTCTTCATTGTCGGCCAACACTCCCCATCCGCATTCGCATGATCCGCGAGAGCCATCAACACCAGCTTCGCTGTAGGAGAAGGACAGTCCTGCGACCACGCCCATTTTGCCGCATGGACCGACATCAAAACTCCAAATCGGGGCAAATGAGCTTCACAAACTCGTCCGCCTTCATCGTTATAAACCAGTCCTCCGCACGTGCCTTCCCTCGCCGCTTATGCCACACCGCCGCGTAACAATCGTCCGCCTGAGACCGGGCCTGATCCAACCAAGACGGCAACGCATCCCGCGACTGATCCTTCACCTCAACACTGACCGGCAGATCACAAATAACATCCTCGCCCTGCTGCGAACCGCCCCTCGCATTCCGCGAACTTATCGCCCGCACCCCCAGCCGGGTGAGAGCCCGAACAACCTCCTGCTCAGCAGTATTTCCCTTGCGACGTGACGACGCACCACTCATGCCACACCCGCCTGTGCCTCCAACATCTCCACATAATGCGGCTCACACATCCCCGCACGGAACTCCGGCCGGGAACACTGCCGGCCCTCACGAGCACTGCGCCAACAGCCCCCCTTATCTTTCGCAACCCCCGAAGGGGACTGGAACTCGTCCCCCAAAACAGGTGCAGGAGCCCCGCCGCCGTTCCTGTCCTCTATACAGCTGTCAGAGTTGTCCTGACCCGACAGCGACGATCTAGGCGATTGGCGGGGCGCCTGTGTGTCCGAGCTAGAATCTCGACCAGTGACAGGCCCGGTTCCTGCACGTCTTCGGCGCCGTTCACGGCGGGCCGCATTGTCCGCGTCCCGACACGGACGGCACGGCTTCTCGCCGTTGCGGTAGTGGCGCAGAAAGCCGCCCCTCGTACCGCAAACGGCCGGTACACGACGTCTGGTGCGACGGCGGGCCGCTGCCCGTTGACTTTCGGTCTGGCCGCCCCACACCCCTTCACGGATGTTGTTGGCGACCGCATACTGCAAACAGTCGGTCAGCACCGGGCAGACGTGACAGTGGGCCAGCGCTTCGCCCTGCTCTGCTGTGCCGTCCAGCGCGAACCACAGGTCGGTCTCTTTGTCGAGACAGGCAGCATCCTTCTGCCACCTCATGCGACGTCCTCCTGGCGCAGCCTGTACGCGAGAGAGAACGGAGACAGAAGCTTGGGGACCAGACCTCCGTCGCCACGCTCCCCAGCCGTAGAGCGGACCTTGTAGCCCCGCTCGTAGCGGTCCGTGCGGCCCTCTAGCCGGCCGTTGCAAGCGTCACACGCCCAGCAGATGTTCCTCGGATCGACCCGCGATCCTTGCTGCGCTGCTCCTACAAGTTCGTGCCAATGCTGGCCCACACCGGAACACGTGTCAGGGATAGCGAGCCAGCAGGCAGTCCCGAGCCACGGCTCTGCGAGTCGGGTTCGGATGGTGCGCTGCTCCCGGCGCGTATATCTCATGCGGGCACCCCGTAGGTTCCGTTTTCCGCCTCAGCACGAAACGCCGCCGCCAGGCTTTGTACAGCTGAGAGCTGCTGCCTCCGGCTTCTCAACGCTTCTAACGCCGCCTGCCTGCCGGCCTCCGCCAAATCCCGCACAAACCGTTCATCCGCCGTCGACGCATCCACCCGCGCCTCCCGCTCTTTCGCGGTCCCCTCCGTATGAACCGTCCAAGCACGAGCCTTCGCCAACCGATAGTCACGCTCCGCCGAAGCCGACTCCTGAGCAGACAGGTTCAACGCCCGCACCCCCTCGTCGATCTTGTTCGAAAGCCTCCGTGCCTCGGCCGCAAGCTCGACCAACGTCATCGGATTTCTTCCAACGCTTCGGTCGTCAACCCCTCCAACGACGCCGCAAAATCGGCCACAAGACGATCCACCCGATCCTGCGCAATCTCCGCCGCCACACGCGCCGGCCACAACGCCCGCCACATCGCACGATCCACCGTCGCCGACACCGTCTGGCTACAGCACACACACCGGACCTGGATGATGTACATGCCGTGGTCTACGAAGGTGCGCAGCAGGTTCGGGCCGACCGTCGAGACGTATCCGCACAGGCCACAGAGCACCGTCATTTCGCAAACCTACGGACGTCGTCGAGAAGGACACCGTTGATAACCCCGTCGGCGATCGCTTCCCGCTGATTGTCAGGGACTTCGTCCCACGACTCGTATCCTGCGCTGCCCAGATACTCTCTGAATGCTGCGGCAGGGACGCCTTTGGCTTCTAGGTGCTGCGCGATCCGCTGACCCGGAGGAAGCACGACAGGCTGGCGGTTACGGATCTCGTTCGCTGAGGCGATCCCACGCTTCGCGTCAGCCGCACCGACGGCGATCAACGCCCGGCCCCATGCGGACGTCTCGGCGTTCTGAAGCTCCGAGTCCTTCGTGAACGGGGTCGGGCCAGGCACCGGCTCCCATGCAAGCCCCGTCCCCGGAGTCGGATCGTCAGCAGTGCGGTAGGCGTACGCCTTCACGACCACAAATCCGTCGAACGGTGACGCGACGATTTCGGACTGCAACGTCCCGTCGGGATACTTGGCCCGGAACTCCTGTATCCGTTCGGATACGTCTACATAGTCGGGAGGCGCGGGCATCACTGGCCTCCTATTTCTGCCGGGATACCGAGACGGTCCGCAAGCTGGCGACGTGCCGCCGCCTTCGCGTCTTTCGTGCCGGTCACCCGCAGCTCGGACCGGGCCGTCTGGACTGTTGTGCCAGGGACGGGCTCGCCGGTTTCCAGGTCGACCACATGGTCGGTCGTGACTTTGATCCGGCCGGCGTCGATCAGCGGCGTGAACGGATCTTCGGGAAGGACGTAGTCGGTGACGATTCTGAGGGCACCCAGCGCTGTCTCCGCCAAGCCGTCGAGGGAAAGGCTGAGTGAGTTGCGGTTCTCGCACCAGCGGACGAACGCGGTTGCGGCAGCGTGATCGCGTACCTCGACACGCGAGACCGTCTCGTAGTTGCCCCACCGGCCGAACGCTTCACGGTCGGCCACCACCGGCCTCGGCTGCGGATCAGTCACCACCGCAGACCAACCCGCATCCCGAGCCGTAAACTTCGTGCCCGTCACCCGAGACACATCATCGACAGACTCACGCAACGCCCTGTCCGTACGCTTCTGGGCGTCCTTCACCAGAGAAAGCAACGCCCGGGCCTGCACCGCAGCCGCCAACCTCTCTTGCAGACTGTCCGCCTCCGAAAACAGCTCTAGCTCCACAGCTCAGCCCCCCGCTCGTACGGGTCTGCGACACTCCCATCACCGGCACGGCACACGTCACACGACGGCCACGGTGGCGGTTCCAGCTCCCGTTTGACCTGGCTGATCCACCGGACATGTTCGTCGTCGGACAGTCCACAGCCGCACCCGCGGCATTCCGGTTCGGTGTGCCGGATCGCCGCGGCCCGCTGGATCGTCGTGGGGATCACTGGTCGTCCATGTCGTTACAGCACCCACACCAACTGACATGCCCGCCCGACTCCGGCTCACCAAACCGCAGCCACGACCACGAAAACCTGTCGCCCAAGAACGTCACCGCAGCGACCGCCGCAGACACCAGCTCAAACGCCATCAGACGGCCCATCAGACGGCCCCTATCGGCAGCGGCTCACCCGCCAACACCCAAGCATCCACCGCCTCGCTGGCGGCCTTACGGAGCTTCAGAGCGTCGTCTATCGACCGGGTGTAGACCATCAAGAAACAGGTCTCCGTCGCCAGCTCGACAGCGACCGTCGGATAGGGCCTGTCGGCGTTGTCAGCGACTCTGACCTCGGTGTCGGCGCCCATATAGACCGTCCCGTGCTGATGTGTACGCATCATGTTCTCCCTTGGTGGACAGTCCGGGGCGGGGCCTTCCGTGGGAGGAATCACGGCCGCCCCGGACCGAAGCCGTTCCCGATGGTCTTCCGGGGACATCAGACTGAAAGTCGTTCCGGGCTTGACGAAGCTCATCCGAAAACCACCGCGCCGACCACAATCCAAAACGGTGCGCCAGCCAACGCACCGACGATCAGCGCAGCCAGACCGGACGGCACGGGTTCGCGGTTGAGACGGCGCACAAGACGTTCTTGATCGGCAGACGTAAGACTCACGCCGCCACCCCCCATGCGGCCCACATGGCCCGCTGTGTTAGAGACGCCGCGACGTCGATCCGATGCCCGGCAGGACACGAAACTTCTATACCGACGTCGGTCAGCCGGGACGGTGTTGCTTCGACGGCGACGGCACATCGGACACATCGCGTAGTGGCAGTAGGTCGGTCAGCTTCACGAACCCGCGGCCGTCAGGCTCCCACACTGCCTCGCGCCGGT
>CAYRNE010000186.1:0-6177 GCA_964425245.1 uncultured Devosia sp. | reverse complement strand
TACCGTTCGGACTTTTTCGGCCGGCTGCGCGAAATCCTCGAGGGCCGCGCCGACGTGCGCATCGTGGGCGACCGCTTCGTGTTCCAGTCCGAAGTGCTGTTCGACGCCGGCGAGGCCGACATCGAGCCAGAAGGGCTGCCGCAGCTTCAGGGCCTCGCCCAGGCGATCCTGCAGCTCGAAGAGGAGATCCCCGAGGACGTTAACTGGGTCCTGCGCATCGATGGCCACACCGACCGCCGGCCGATCTCGAACGAGCGCTTCCCCTCGAATTGGGAGCTGAGCGCGGCCCGCGCGATTTCGGTGGCCAACTACCTCGTGAGCCAAGGCGTCGCGCCGAGCCGCCTCGTCGCCGCCGGCTTCGGCGAGTTCTCGCCGATCGATACCGGCGATACCGAGGAAGCCTTCCGGCGGAACCGGCGGATCGAGTTCAAGCTGACGGAGGGATAGGTATTCCTGTTGACGGAATACCTATCGAAGACGCGCCCGCTGGGGATCAGCAACCGACTTGCGAGGCGAAAGCCCGCATCCGGGCTCGCGCCTGAGCGTTGCAACACGCCCGGCGGTTCGCGCGTTATCCGGGGACAACCCCGGAGCGTCGCATGCCGATCCTCTTGCTGATCCTGCTCGCTATCCTCGTGGCCCAGATCGGATTCTGGGACACGCTGGGCGCGTTGCTCGGCGCGGTCGGCGTCGTGGTGCTGTTCGTTCTGATCCTGATCGCCGCAGTCGCGGTGGCCGGCTACCTGCTCTTCCGCCGCGTTCGCGGCTGACCGCCGGCTACTCCGCCGCCACCGGATCGTCGGCGCGAAACTGGAGCTTCGCGAGCTCCGCATAGCGGCCGCCGCGCGAGGTCAGTTCAGCATGCGTCCCCTGGTCGATCAGCCTGCCTTTTTCGAGAACGAGAATACGGTCGGCGTCGCGAATCGTCGCCAGCCGGTGCGCAATGACGAGCGTCGTGCGGCCCCGCATCAGCCGTTCGAGCGCGAGCTGCACCAGCCGCTCGCTCTCGGCGTCCAGCGCCGAGGTCGCTTCGTCGAGCAGCAGGATCGGCGCGTCCTTGAGCAGCGCCCGCGCCACGGCGACGCGCTGCTTCTGACCGCCCGACAGCATGACGCCGCGTTCCCCGACGATCGTCTCATAGCCGTCGGGCAGTTCGGTGACGAAATCGTGCACCAGCGCGGCCTTCGCGGCGGCCTCGATCTCAGCCTGGCTCGCCTCGGGCTTGCCGAAGCGGATATTGTCGGCAACCGTACCGGCGAAGATCGTGGGCTCCTGCTCGACATAGGCGAAGCGGCGGCGGAGCGCGGCGGGATCCACCTCGCGAATGTCGATGCCGTCGACGAGCACGCGTCCCGCGCTGACATCGTAGAAGCGCTGCGCCAGCGCGAAGACCGTCGATTTGCCGGCGCCCGAGGCGCCGACAAGCGCCACCGTCTCGCCCTGCTCCACCGAAAAGCTCAGCCCGTCGATGATGCGCTCGCTCTCGCGCGTCTCGTAGGTGAAATGAACGTCCTCGAAAGCGAGCGTTCCCAGCGGGGGCTCGGGGAGCGCGCGCGGGTTGGCGGGGGGCGCGATGGCCGACTTCGCGTCGAGGATTTCGATCAGCCGCTCCGTCGCGCCGGCGACCGTCTGCAGGGTGCCGAAGATCTCGGAAATGCCGGCGAGCGCATTGGTGCCCATCAGCGCGTAGATCATGAACTGGGTCAATTCGCCGGCGGTGACCGCGCCGTCGAACACCGACTTCGCGCCCCACCAGACCAGCGCCGCAAGGCACGCGGTGACGAGGAACATGATGAGCGCGATGAGCCCGGCGCGGGCGCCGAGCCGGTCCACCTCGGCCTTGAAGCTGTCCTCTGCCCGCCGTGCATAATCGGCGGACTGCACCGGCTCCTGCACGAAGCTCTTGATCGTCTTGGTCGCGCCCAGGGCTTCTGTCGCCATCGCCGACATCTCGGCAAGCGCGTCCTGCGTCCGCCGCGACATGCGCCTCAGCCGCCGCGCGAAGACGATGATCGGAATGATCAGCGCCGGCGCGATGACGACCACCGCAAGCGCGAGGTAGGGGCTCGTCAGGAACATCAGCACAACCGCGCCGATCATCACCACGATGCCGCGCAGCAGCATCGAGAGGCTCGACCCCACCGCCCCGCGGATGGTCGCGACATCGCCGTTCAGGCGCGAGGTCAGCTCGCCGACGCGGTGCGTGTCGAAGTACGCCACATCGAGCGTCAGCAAATGGTCGAACACGGCACGGCGCAGGTCGGTCAGCACCCGCTCGCCGATGATGGAGATGAAATAGAAGCGGGCCCCGCTCGCGATCGCCATGATCGCGCCGACGATCACCGCGGCCCAGCCATAGCGCGTGACCATGTCGAGATTCTGAGCGACGAAGCCCTCGTCGATCACCCGGCCGGCAAGCATCGGGATGGCGAGCGAGCTCACCGCCGCGATCAACAGGAAGCCCAGCGTGAGCGCCAGCCGCGTCGGATACCTGAGCACGAACGGAAGCAACCGCCGCAGCGGTTTCAGCGACTTGGGATCGATCCGCTGCTCGCCGCCGGTACTGCCCTGCCGGAGCGTGCTACGCGGCTCCCGCATGACACGTGGGGCCATTCTCAAAGTGCCACCGATATAGGCAGGGGGGTTGGGGCTGGCAACTCAAATGGGTGCGGCCGTTGGCCGGCCTTGCAGGAGGAGCCGATTTTCTTTATGGACACCGCCAACTCCGCAACCTGTCCTGGCTCGCCCCGAGGGGCGCCGCTCCCAATTCGAGGCCCCGCCATGAAGAAAGACACGCACCCCGACTACCACACGATCACCGTGGCGATGACCGACGGCACGACCTACCAGACCCGCTCGACCTACGGGAAGGAAGGCGACACGCTGCAGCTCGACATCGACCCCAAGACGCACCCCGCCTGGACGGGCGGACAGGGCAACCTGATCGACCGCGGCGGCCGTGTCACCCGCTTCAAGGAGCGGTTCAAGGGCCTCGGCGTCTGAGCCTGCGGCTGCATCGGAGATTTCGGGAAGCCCGGCCATGCGCCGGGCTTTTCGTTGACGCGGAGCCGGCTTACTCGGCCGCCCGGCCGAAGGCCGCTTTGAGCCGCGCCAGCTGGTCGCCGACGCTTCCCGCGGTGACGGAATGCTCTACCGTGATCCCGCCCCGCTCGAGCCGGTCGAATTGCTGCACGCGCTCGAACAGCCGATCGCCCCTTTCGATGAAGTCGCGCAAGGTCTGCGGCAATCCGGCATAGCCTGGCCCGCCCCGCTCCGAGGGCGTTGCCGAGAACTTGACCTTCTCTTTCTCGGCGCGGGCATTCTCGACCGTGAGCTCGCCTTCGTTCACCGCCCGCTGCAGCAGCAGCCATGAGGCGAGCTGCATGAGCCGGGTGGTGAGCCGCATGGATTCGGTCGCGTAGATGAACGAGGCCTCACGCGGCAGGTGCCTGCTTTCGACCCGGCCGTTCCCATCGAGGTAGGCGGCAACCTCCTCGATCAGAGCCATGCCTTCGCGGTAGAGCGCGTCGAAACCGCCCGACGCCACGATGCGTGGCCCGATCGGCACTGTCTCCCCGAGTTGCTGCTTTTCGTCCACGCTGCTGCCCTGAGCCGAGAGCGGGAGTTTACGGCCGTCCGAGCCGTGCGTCATCCCTTTGCACGGCGCGCCTTGCAATAGGCTTAACCGGCTCGGGTCCGCCCCCGGGCAAGAAAAAAGAGCCGTGAAAACACGGCTCTCGAAAGTTAACAGGGAGGCGTCAAACAGAGGGAGAAACCACTCTGTGAAATCCAGAGAACTGGATGAACGGGAGATTACCCGTAGAAGTTTAATTAAATATTAACGGGCGAGGGTTCCTTAACCCTGACAATTCGTGCCTTCAGAGCCTGAACACCGAATCGGCCTCGTCCTTTGTCTTGCGGCGGGCGTCGATCGCATCCCTGAGCCGCGCGATCTCGGCCTCGAGCAGGCCGATCCGTTCCTCGAGTTCATCCACGCTCATGCTGTCGATCGGCATCCCGACCTCGTGGCTTTTCGGCTTCCTGGCCTGCTCCTCGTCCTCGAACATGGGCCGCTCCTCGTCTGACTGAGCCGGCAATCCTACCCCGCGCACCTTGCGAGGCAAGGCGGGAAGGCAATAAGCAGCACTGATGAGCCTGCCCCCCGACATGCTGGCCGTCGAGATTTCCGCCCCCGGCGGGCCGGAGGTGCTTCGGCCGATACGTGCGCCGGTCCCGACTGCGGGACCGGGAGAAGCCCTGATCAGGGTCGCAGCTGCGGGCGTCAACGGTCCCGATCTCGGTCAGCGCAGGGGGAGCTACCGCCCGCCGCACGGCGCCTCTCCCCTGCCCGGGCTCGAGGTTGCCGGCGAAATCGCTGCGCTCGGCCAAGGCGTCACCGGCTTGGCAGAAGGCGACCGCGTCACAGCCCTGACGAATGGCGGCGGCTATGCCGAATTCGTGGCGGTGCCGGCAGGTCAGGTGCTCCCCGCCCCGGGCGGTTGGTCGCTTGCCGCGGCCGCGGCTCTGCCCGAGACCTTCTTCACGGTCATGCAGACGCTCGTCATGCGGGCCGGCCTCGGTCCCGGCATGGATGTTCTCATCCACGGCGCCGCGGGCGGGCTCGGTGGGGCAGCGGTGCAGATCGCAGGGGTACTCGGCGCGCAACCCATCGCAGTCGTTTCGAACGAAGACAAGGCGCGCTACTGCCGGGAGATCGGCGCCGCAGCGGTCATCGTGCATTCGCGCGAAGATGTCGTTGCGCGCACGAGGGAGCTCACAGGGGGCAAGGGAGCGGACCGCATTCTCCACCTCGCGGGCGGCGATGCCCTCGTCCGGGACATCGACGCGGCGGCGCGGGGTGCCCATATCGTCCTCGCCGCAGCGATGTCCGGCGACGTCTCCCCGGTCGCGGCCGGCAAGCTCGTGATGAAGCACCTCATGATCTCGGGCTCGACGCTCCGCCCGCAGGACACGGCAACGAAGGCCGCGATCGCCGACCGGCTTCGCACAGACATCTGGCCGGCGTTGGCGGACGGCCGTATCGTCCCGCCGCGCCTGCGCACGTTCTCGCTTGCGCAGGCCGCCGCGGCACATGCCGCGATGGAGTTGCGAGACAACTACGGCAAGGTCGTCCTCCTCACGCCGTTCGGTCTCGCCCTCGAGGAGCGCGAGGGTCGATAATCCGATTGAATCGGGGCCTCCCGCTCCTTATATTGCGCGCGACTTCCCCCTCAGCATGATGCAGGAGGCGGGGCGGGCCGGAAGCTCCCGGGCCGCGCCACGAGAGAGATTTTGCCCATGGCCACGCAACTACTGATGCCCAAGGCGACCGCCGTCTGGCTGGTCGACAACACGTCGTTGAGCTTCGAGCAGATCGCCGCTTTCTGCGGCCTGCATCCGCTCGAAGTGCAGGGCGTCGCCGATGGCGACGTCGCGGCCGGCATTATGGGCGTGAACCCAATTCAGAACGGCCAGCTCACGCGCGAGGAGATCGAAAGGGCCGAGGCCGATCCGGGCTACCGCATGAAGATGTCGGACCCCAAGGTGCGTGTCCCGACCGCCAAGCGCCGTGGGCCGCGCTATACCCCGATCTCGCGGCGCAACGAGCGGCCGGGCGCCATCAAGTGGCTGATCCGCAATCATCCCGAGCTCAAGGATGCGCAGATCATGCGCCTTGTCGGCACGACGAAATCGACGATCGACGCGGTGCGCGAAGGTACGCACTGGAACGCGGCCAACATCACGGCCATGGACCCGGTGACGCTCGGCCTGTGCAGCCAGATCGACCTCGACCTCGAGGTGAAACGGGCCAGCAAGGGCGCCGCGGCGCCCGACGAGGCCGAGCAGGGAACGATGCTGCTGACGGCGGAGGAAGCGCTGGCCCAGGGCCGCACCGCGCCGCCGCCCGCCGACGAGCACGAAACCGAAGCACCGGCTGCACCGCGGCGGCCCGAGGCCGAAGAGGAGCTCGACGCCGACTCGGTCTTTTCCAAGCTCAAGTCGCTCAAGGGCGGATCGGACGACGAGTAGCGCGCCCGCCTCCACAGGCGGGGATTGGCTGGATCACGCGGTTGACAATGCCGCCGGGTCGCAGTCCGATCGGCGCTGACGCCCTCCTCCGGTCCCCGATGTTCGATCCGCTATTCTGGTCAATCGCCGTCGTGGCGGTCCTCGTTG
>CAYRNE010000185.1:0-6219 GCA_964425245.1 uncultured Devosia sp. | reverse complement strand
CGGGACAGCTTTCCGGCGGACAGCAGCAACGCGTCGCCATCGCGAGGTCGCTTTGCATGCATCCCAAGATCATGCTCTTCGACGAGCCGACGTCGGCGCTCGACCCCGAGATGGTCAAGGAAGTGCTCGAGGTGATGATCTCCCTCGCCGAGAGCGGCATGACCATGATCTGCGTGACGCACGAAATGGGGTTCGCCCGGCAGGTGGCCAATCGGGTGATCTTCATGGACCAGGGGCAGATCATCGAGCAGAACGAGCCCGACGAGTTCTTCTCGAATCCGCGGCACGACAGGACGAAGCTGTTCCTCAGCCAGATTCTCCACTGACCGTTCGCGGCCGCTTGACCCTTGCCCGGTGCTGCCGATAGTGCCGGTGGGTCGGGAGGAGGTCTTTTGAGTTTGCTCAGTGTAACGGGTCGGCGACTGGCGGCGCTTGCCGTCGCCCTTTTGGCATGCGCGGTGGCGTCTGCCGCGTCCGCCCAGGAGCAGCTTGCCGCCCCGGGCCCGACGCTCCAGACCGTCCTCGACCGCGGCCACCTCATCTGCGCGACGAGCGATCCGCTGCCGGGCTTCGCGCAGACCGGCGCGGAGGGGCGCTGGACCGGGTTCGACGTCGATTTCTGCCGCGCCGTCGCCACGGCGATCTTCGACGACCCGAGCAGGATGGAATTCGTGCCGCTTTCGGGTGACAGCCGGTTCGCGCAGCTGCAGACCAATACGGTCGACGTCCTCGCCCGCAACGGCCCCTGGACAATGCGCCGCGACACCGGATACGGCGCGAGCTACGTGGCGACGTCCTTCTTCGATGGCCAGGCATTCATGGTGCCGCAGTCGCTTGGCGTGGTTTCGGCGGTCGAGCTCGATGACGTTGCCGTTTGCGTGCTCGATGGCGGCGAGGACATCGCCAATCTCAGGGAATTCTTCTTCGCAACGCAGGCGAGTTACACCGAGGTGCTGTACGAGCACCGTGAGGACCTCGCCGTCGCCTACCGGTCGGGCCTCTGTAATGCCGTTTCGGCGCCGGCGAGCTGGCTCAACGCGATCCGGCGCGGCCTCACCGAGCCCGCGACGCACCGCATCCTGCCCGAGCGCATCTCCAAGGGCGCCTTCGGCCCGGTCGTCCGCGCCGGCGACGATCAGTGGTTCGACATCGTTGCCTGGACGCTCTACGGGCTCATCAATGCCGAGGAGCTGGGGGTCACCTCGCTCAACATCGAGTCGCTCGCTGCCGCCAGGACGCACAAGATCCGGCGCCTCCTCGGCCTCGAGGGTACGTTCGGCCCGGCACTGGGCCTCAGGAACGGATTCATCGCCGACGTGATCCGCGAAGTCGGCAACTATGGCGAGATTTTCGACCGGCACTTCGGGCCCTCGTCAGGCGCCGCCGTGGTTCGCGGACAGAACGCGCTATGGCTGAACGGCGGTCTGCTCTACGCCCCGCCGATCGAATAGGCCATCAGGCGAAGTGAAGCGCGACGCGCCGGTTGATGGCGCCCTTCTTCTCGATCTTGCCGAGCTTCAGCCGGCCGATCTCGGACGTGTTGCGGACGTGCGTGCCGCCACAGGGCTGGAGGTCGACATCGCCGATGCGGATCAGCCGGACCCGTCCCTGACCCATCGGCGGCTTCACCTTCATCGTCTTGATGAGATTGGCGTTCGCGGCCATTTCCTCGTCTGTGATCCACTCGTCGGTCACCGGATGATTGCCGGCGACCAGCTCGTTGAGCCGCGCCTCGAGCTCGTCGAGATTGCCGGGAACCTCGGGCATATCGAAGTCCAGGCGCCCCTTGTCCTCGCCGACCGAGCCGCCGGTCACCGGGAAGGGGAAGACGACCGACAATAGATGGAGCGCCGTGTGCATGCGCATGAGCTTGTAGCGGCGCTCCCAGTCGATTTCGGCGGTCATCGCCATTCCGGGCTCTATCTGCGGCTGCCCCTCCGCCGGAACGTGAACGATACGGGACTTGTCGCCGTCGGGGTGGATCGTGGTCGCGATCGTCAGGCTCGCGGGTTCGGCCGACAGCCGGCCTGAGTCGCCCGGCTGTCCGCCGGACGCGGCATAGAAGATCGTGCGGTCGAGCACGATGCCGCCCCCGGGCAACACTTCGGTCACGGTGGCCTCGAGCAATTTGAGGTAGCTGTCCGATCGGAAGACGAACTCTGTCATCGCCACCGGAATAGCCTCACAGGATGGGGGAAAACAAGCGCGCGGTCTCGCCGATGAAGCGGCGCCACAAGGCGACCATCCGCCGGTCCTCGATGGTGAATGGAACGGCTGCCGCAAAATCGTTCTCCAGCATCCGCGTGACGTCGGCGATCATGCGCTTGCTGGTGAACCAGAGTGTTACCTCGAAATTGATGCTGAAGGACCGGTTGTCGAAATTCACCGTGCCGACGCCCGCAATGACGTCGTCGACAAGAATGACCTTCTGGTGGAGGAAGCCCTCGGCGTAGCGATAGACCGCGATGTCGTGGGCGAGCATGTGGCCGGCGTGAGCCGTGCTCGCCATCCAGACGAGCAGGTGGTCCGGACGTTCGGGGATCAGGATGCGTACGTCAACGCCGCGCATCGCCGCCGCGTAGAGCGCCGTCTGCATGTCGATGTCGGGGACGAAATAGGGGCTCACCAGCCAGAGCCTCCGGCGCGCCCGCGCGATGACCTCCGAGAAGGCGATGGCGCATTCCTCGATGCGATCGCCCGGCCCGCTGGGCATGACGAGCACGGTCTGGTCTCCGGCCGGCGGGGCTCGCTCGGAAACCGGCAGGTCGAGCACGTCGCCGGTTGCCCATTCCCAGTCCTCGCGGAATATCAGCGCGCAGCTCGCGACGACCGGTCCTGCGACCCGCACATGCGTGTCGCGCCAATGCTGGAACTTCTGATGCTCACCCAGGTACTCGTCGCCGACGTTGTGGCCGCCGATCCAGGCCTCCTTGCCGTCGACCAGGATCAGCTTGCGGTGGTTGCGGTAGTTGAGCCGGGCGGGCCCGAAGAGCCGGATCATCTTGTGCCGGCGGTTGAAGCTAGAGACATGGATACCCGCATCAGCGAGGCGGCGCAGGTAGCGACGGGGCAGCCAGAAACAGCCAACATCGTCGTAGAGGAGAAAGATGGAAACGCCGGCCCTGGCGCGCTCGATCAGCCGGTCGGCGAATTCGCGGCCGAGCCGGTCATCGCGGATAATGTAGAACTGGGCATAAATGACCCGCTCGGCGCGGGATATCCCCTCGAAGATCGAGGCAAAAGTAGCCTTGCCGTCGATCAGCAGCTCAGCCGCGTTTCCGGCGACGAAGGGAAGCTGCGATACCGCGCTCAAGGCGGGCCACGTTGCAATGGCTTCCTCGTCGACCATGGAAAGCCGCGCCGCCGCGTCCTTTCGCAGCGGCCGCGAGCGCAGCCGGCGCGTGTCGTCCAGGAACTTCCAACCGAAGATGAAGTAGAGGATCGAGGTGGGGAACGGGGCGAGGGCCAGAGAGAGCAGCCAGGCGATCGATCCCTGTGAGGTTCGCGAGTACATGATCTCGCGGATCGCGCAGATCAGGGCCATGAGATAGAACAGGGCGACGAGGCCGCCGACGATCCACGGATTGCCGATTACCAGCCGAAGCAGCGACCCCGGCTCGAACATCAGGCAGGCTCGGCCTCGAGCACCGCGCTCCAGTCCACCGAGGTGCTGGCGTCGAGCCAACGCGGCACGGGCAATCCCCTGCTCCTGAGGAAGGCCGGGTTGAAGAGCTTCGACTGATAGCGGGTCCCGTAGTCGCAGAGAACGGTAACGATCGTCTTGCCGGGACCGAGCTCGCGCGCGAGCCGCACGGCGCCCGCGATGTTGATGCCGGTCGAGCCCCCCATGCACAAGCCCTCGTGCTCGAGCAAATCGAACACGTAGGGCAGGGCTTCGCTGTCCGGGATCCGGAAGGCGTGGTCCACCTCGAGGTCCTTGATATTGGCCGTGATCCGGCCCTGGCCGATGCCCTCGGTGATCGAGCTGCCTTCGGCCTTAAGCTCGCCGGTAGTGTAGTAGCTGAAGAGCGCCGCTCCATCCGGGTCGGCGAGACCGATCCGGACGTTGGGATTGCGCTCCCGGAGCGCCTCGGCAACTCCGCCGAGCGTGCCGCCGGAGCCCACCGAACAAATGAAGCCGTCGATCCTGCCGCCGGTCTGCTCGAAGATCTCCGGGCCGGTGGTCTCCACATGCGCCTGTCTGTTGGCGACATTGTCGAACTGGTTTGCCCAGACGGCGCCGCCGGGCAGTTCCCTCGCCAGCTTCTCGGCCAATCGGCCCGAGAGCTTCACGTAGTTGTTGGGGTTGCGGTAGGGCTTGGCCGGCACCTCGATCAGCTCGGCGCCGTAGGTGCGGAGCGCGTCCTTTTTCTCCTGGCTCTGGGTCTCGGGGATCACGATCACGCAGCGATAGCCGAGGGCATTGGAGACCAGAGCCAGCCCAATCCCGGTGTTGCCCGCAGTACCCTCGACGATGGTGCCGCCTTTGCGCAAAAGGCCCCGGCGTTCGGCGTCCCGTACGATGGACAGGGCTGCCCGGTCCTTCACCGATTGGCCGGGATTGAGAAATTCCGCCTTGCCCCAGATTTCGCAGCCGGTCAGTTCGGAGACGCGGTTGAGCCGGATGAGGGGCGTGTTGCCGATGGCGGAGATTACGTCGGAATGCTTGGTCATGGCCGATTTCTAGGGGCCGCGGCGCGCGCTCACAAGCGCCAATCGGCCGAGTAGCAAGGGCTTCTCCTCGCTGCGGCGCGCGCGCAAAGGACATCTACTGCGGGCGCCGCCGACGGATGCGCGGTCATGGCCGATCGCGGACCGTCCGCGACCCGCGGGCGCCCACGCGCCGTTTCAGTCGCGCTCGGTCAGCCCGGACGGCGGACCCTGGGTCAGCGTGCAGTTCCCACCTTTCCAGCTGATCCTGCTGTAGTTGAGACGGGGATCGGGGACGTAGCGGTAGTTGTCGACGCGGCAACCGCCGCCCGTGAGACTGATCGAGATCGTCCAGCGTTCGTTGGCATAGCCGGTGTCCTTGCCGCGGCTCTCGAGCGTAACCTGCAGGGCGCCCGCGCTCTGCTGCAGCTGAACGATCAGCTGGAAGTTGGTGTCCTTCCTGCGGGCGCTGCCCCTGTTGGAGCCGGCGGGAACGAGGACGCGATTTTCCGACGTACTATTGGACCGGTTTGCATGGAAGAGCACGAAGCGGTTGCCCTTTGTGCCGAAGTAGATTTCCAGCGTGCGAGTCAGCGTCTGCATCTGACTGTTGGCGCGCATCCGATGCTCGTCGAACGAGGCGAGAAGGGTCATCCCCGTCACATCGACCGCTCCGGCCGGCAATGCAGCCGCGAGGCCGAGGATGGCGCCCAGCGCCGCGGTCGCCAACCCCCGCAGCACCCTTCCATGTCTTTGCATCGGATACCCCCGTTTTTTCCGGCCCTGCCAGCGGCCATGCCGAGAATCGGCTCGACTGATCCAATCCTGAGAATGGCAGCGCCCCTGATGCCCCGAATACTGTCTGTCCTCGGTATTCGCCGTGGCCCGGCTGCCTGCATGAAGTAGTACCAACCTGACCTTGGAACGCAATCGCGATCAAGCGGCGCGGCGAGCTGAAAAAATCTTCTCAACAATCAAGTTGCGGGGGTTGCTCTGTTCAGCTTCCGGCGGCCGATGCCCCAGCCTTTGTTACGGTCGCACCAAACCTTGAAAGCACAGGCAATTGCGGACTTCTGCCGGGGTCCTCGCATCTTGCTGCGGCAGCGCGGACCGCGTATTCAGCGGCCGTTCAACGTGGGAATTCAATGTCCGCCGCTGCCGCGCCGCGCGCGCTCACCCACCTCAAGGCGCTCGAGTCCGAGAGCATCGAAATCTTCCGCGAGGTGGCGGCGAGCTTCGAGCGCCCGGTGATGATGTATTCGATCGGCAAGGACTCCTCGGTCCTGCTGCATCTGGCGCGCAAGGCCTTCTATCCCTCGCGCATCCCCTTTCCGCTGCTGCACATCGATACGACCTGGAAGTTCCGCGAGATGATCGCGTTCCGCGACCGTATGGCCGAGACGCATGGTTTCGAACTCATCGTGCATACCAACCCCGATGGGCTCGCGGCGGGGATCAATCCGTTCGACCACGGTTCGGCGCGCTATACCGACGTCATGAAGACACAGGCCCTGCGTCAGGCGCTGAGCGCGGGCAAGTACGACGCCGCGATCGGGGGGGCGCGTCGCG
>CAYRNE010000184.1:0-6270 GCA_964425245.1 uncultured Devosia sp. | reverse complement strand
CGTCTGCGCCTGGGCCGGTTCGGGGCGGCGATCGACCGGCGCGCTCTCGCGCACGGGCTCAGCGGGGCGCACTGGCTCCGGCCGCGGCTCCTCCCGGCGCGGGGGCCGGCGATCGTTGAGGTCGTGCGTCGCCGGCTGGGCGCGAACGATCGCGTTGAGTTCGGCGAGCGCCTCGATCTGCTCGGCGACGACGCGGCGCATGGCGGCAGCGCTCGCGCGCGTCTCCTCGGGCAGCTCCATCACGCCGCGGCTGAGCTCCGAGCGGGTTGCCTCGAGTTCCGAGCCGACTTCCTTCGCGGTCTGGCGCATGGCGTTCGCCGTCTCGTTGAAGCGCTGCGTCGCCTCTTCGAGCGCCTGCTGCATTTCGAGGATCATCGTCGCCTGCGTCTGGCGTACGATGTCCGCGGCACGCTGGCTTTCCGACCCGGCCGTGTCGGTGAAGTCGCCAAGCTGGGCGGCAACCTTCTCCGAGGTGTTGGCGAGCGCCGTCTCGAGCAGGTTGGTGGTCTGGCCGAGCGCCGTCTCGATCTCCGAGGTCGAGGTCGAGAGGGCGGTGTGGATCTGCTCGGCCGCGCTCGAAAGAACGTTCTGCAGCTGATCCGTCGTCGTGCTGAGGGCGCTCTGCAACTGATCGGTCGTCGAGAGCAGGGCGCTGTTGATGGAGCCGGAGGTCGTCTCCAGCGTCTCGGCGACGCCGGACGTGGTCGTCTGCAGCATCTCCTCCATCGTGCGGCGCGCGGTCAGCAGCCGGTGCTCGGTGTCGTTGACCGTATCGGCAATCGACTGCGCGAAATCGCGCATGCGGCCGTCGATGTCGTCGGCCCGCGCCGCGAAGCTCTCGGCAAGGGCATCCATCGCCTGGCGCCGCTCGTCGAGCGTCGAAAGCGTGTTGCTGCTGACGGCCGTCAGGTTTTCCGCCGCCTGATTGATCGTCTGGGCCTCCGAGTCGAGGTTGCCGAGCACCGAGGAGAATTCCTGGACGATGGCGGCGATCGAGGCCTGGAGGGCGCTGACGTGCTCGGTGACCATCCGCCCGGCTTCCTCGGTCGAGGATATGGCGTCGCGCACCGTGTTCGAATACGTCGCGGTCTGTTCGGCGACGCTGCTCTCGAGCTGGGCGAGGTTCTGGGTCGAGGCGTCGAGCACCTTCTGCAGCAGGATATTGCTGTCGTTGAGCTTGCCCAGCGCCGCCGTCACATCGGTGAGGATGCGCGTCGTCGAGGTCGACATCAGCTCCTCGGCATCCCGTGCATGGGCGATAAGGGCCTGCTGCAGGATGTTGTTGTGGTTCTGCAGGCTCGTCTCCAGCATCGCCGAACGGTCGGAGACCAGCGCCGAGAAGTGATCGGTCTGCTCGGTCACCACCCGGTTGATCTCGGCGACGCGCTCGCCGACGGCGTCCGCCGCCGCGACAGCCTTGATCGAGATGAGTTCGTCGACCGAACGCGCGGCCGTCTGGATCTGCTCGAGGGCGTTGCGGACAGCGACGTCCATGCGATCGGCAGTCTGCGTCACGTCCTCGGAGATGTTCGCGGTCGCGGCGACGATGCGCTTGCTGATCGTCTCTTCGATGCGGTCGGCGCCCGCTTCGAGATCGGTCATGGACTGAACGAGCGCGGTGTTGATCGCCGTATTGAGCGAGGCGAGCCGCTCCGCCGTGATGTCGGCGCGGGCCGTGATCGCCTCGGGCAGGGTACCGAGCCGCTGGTCGACCATGTCGGTGATCGCCTTGCGCGCGGAATTGACACCGGTCTCGATGATGTCGGCCGCCTTGCGGGCGCTGTCGCCCACGGTCGAGGCCGCGCCTTCGATGCGCGCGGTCACGCCGCTTTCCGCGTCGGCGATGCGCAGGATCGCATTCTCGATGCCGCGGCCGAGGTTCTCGTTGACCTCCGACACCTTGCTCTCGATGAGCGCCGAAACCGCGGCGGCACGATCGGACATCGTGTCGTTGACGTTCTGGAGGCTGGCGTCGATCTTGTCGCGCGCCGTCGTGCCCTGTGCGTCGATGGTGCGCGCCAGTTCCGCCGTACGGTCGCCGATCGCAGCGGCGATGCCGATCGTGTGACTGCCGAGCGTCTCTCCCAGTTGCTGCGTGCGGGCGTTGAGCGCCTCGCTCAGTTCCGTCGTGCGGACGCCGACCGTCTGTGCGAGTTCCTGCGTCCGCTGGTCCAGCGAGGCGGTCAGTTCGCGCGTATGCTGGTCGAGCGTCGCCTGGATGATCTGGTTGCCGCCTGCGAGCGTGCGGTCCAGTTCCTGCGCGCGGCCGGCGAGGGACTGGTCGAGCTCCCCGGCGCGGCCGGCGAGGCTCTGCTCGATCTGCGTCGCGCGTTTGGCGACGGTCGAATCCAGCTCCTGGATGCGGCTGTCGAGTCCCTCGGTCAGCTCGCTGGTGCGCGTCTGCAGGCTCTCGACGAGAAGCTGCGTGCGACCGTCGAGGGCATCGGCGATGATCTGCGCGTGACCCTCGAGCGATTCCGAAATCTCGCGCGACCTGTTGGAAATCGTCTCGGTGATCTGCTTGGTGCGCTGCCCCAGCGTCTCCGTCATCTCGCGCGTGCGCTGGCCGACGAGTTCGTTGAAGTGGGCGGACTTTTCGTCGAGCGCCATTTCGAGGACGTTGGCGCGCGCAGCAAAGCTCGCATTGTGCTTCTCGAGCCCGGCGATCAGGCGGTCGCCCTTGTCGCCGATAACGCCGTCGAGATTCTGCAGCCGCGTGTCGATGACCGTGGCGATCTCATCGAGACGGGCGTCGAACTGGCTGAGGTTCTGCGACCCGGCGCCCATCAGGGTCACCCGAGCCCGCTCCGTCGTGTCGTCGAGGGCGCCGGAGAGTTCGATCATCGCCGACTGCAGGCGGCTTTCCATCGAGTTGACCTGCACCGCGACGCTTTCGTCGAGCTGCTTGGAAAGGCCGGACAGCAGCGCCTCCGCCTCACGTGCGCGCGCCGTGATATCGCCGGCGATGCGGGTGCCGATCATGTCGAGCGCGCTCGAAACCTCGTGGCCCCGGTCGCGCAGCTGGTCGAGCAGGGTGATGTCGCCCTGGCTCAGGAGTTTGGCGAGCGAGGAGGTGCGGTTGTCGATGGCGTCGGACAGGGTCGCCGCCCGGCTGTCGAGGGCCTCGGTGAGCGAGGCCATGCGGCCGTCGATGACCGACGACAGCTCCATGGTGCGGTTCTCGAACGCCTGGCTGATCGTGCCGGCGCGGTCTTCGAGTGTGATGTTGAGGCGGCTGGCGCTGTCGTCGAGCGCGGAGAGCAGGTGACTCGTCCGCTGGTCGATGAGCGAGACGAAACTTTCGGTACGTTCGCCGAAGGCGGAATTCAGCGAATTGCCGGCAGTTTCGAGGGCTTTGGTGAGATTGCCGCCCGATTCGACGATCGTACCCGCGATGCGCTGGGAGATCATGTCGAGGTCGAAGACGAGGCCCGTGTGACTCTCGGTTATCGCCTCGCGCACGCGCTCGGTATTGGTGATCACCGCCTCGCGCTGGCTCGCGAGTGCCTGAATCAGCGCGCGCATCCGCGATTCGTTGTCTGAATAGGTGCGCTCGAGGGCGGTGACCTCGTTGTGGATCATCACCTCGAGTTCGCCTGCCCGGGAGAGGGCGCGCTCCAGCCCGTCGCCGAGGGCGTTTACCTCGCGGCGCACCGCCTGGCCGACCGACGCGACTTTCTCGGAGGCGGTGGTTTCGGGCTCGGCCAGCCGGATCGCGGCCTGGGCGACGGCGGTCGCGGCGTTGCGAAGCTCCTGCGCGCGGCGGATCAGCGCGGAAATGGCAAAGAAGCCGAGGACCGGAATGACGGCGAGGGCGACGAGGCCGATGAAATCGTTGGAGCCGTAAAAGGCGGCGCTTCCGAGCTCACGACCGTGGCGGATGAACCCGATGAGGACGATCGCCACCACCCAGGCGGCGGCCACCATCATGGCGATCATGGTCGGGCCCTGCGACGACTTCGACTGCAGGTCATAGAGGATGCGGGAGCCCTGCAGGCGGTCATCGTTGGCGACCGAGCCGGTCTGCGCGGCAATCTTGTCGGCCACACGCTGTTGCTCGGTACGGGCATTGCTGACGCGCGGGCCGGGCCGCACCGGGCCCTGCTTTTCGGCGGGCTGGGCGTCGTCGCTCTGGTCCAGACCGGCGAAGACGGAATCCTTGAGCGCGTCCTCGACAGCGGAAAAGGCGAGGGTTGCCGGATCGCTCTGCGGGGTGGGGGTTTTCTTCGCCATACTCTTCACAACTCTCGCAACAGTCTGAGGCGACTAGAAGGCATTGTGAGTGTCATGGGCCCCCACCCGTTTCCGGGTGCGTGACCATTCGGGTAAAATGCGATTCAATTGCCCCGCAATCCGACCCTGGACCCCACGCCGCCGCGCGCTAGGTCCGGGCACTTTACATTCAATTTGAGCCAAACCGAGCGCTTTCTTAATGGAAGGTTAATTTGTGGCGGGACCGAGGCTGTCCTAGGAGCTTCAATGCCTTGGCTCAAGAGACTTAATCTCCGATTCACACATCGGGCCTAGCCTTGGCCGCCGGACCGCTCCCGGCCCGAAAAGGTGTGCAGATATGGTTCGGAGTACTGCAGTACCGCAGAAGCGTTCGGCGCAGGGGAACCAGCGCGGCCGACGCTATCGGCCGATCGACATGGCGCATCTTGCCAGGCAGACGCTGGGCGACCGGGGCCTCGAGCAGGAGGTCCTGAGGATGTTCAACGATGCGACGAGGGTCTATTATGGCCGGCTCGAGCGTTCGACGAACGTCGAGGAACTCCTTCGGCATCTGCATACTCTCAAGGGCGCGGCGCTCGGCGTGGGGGCCCGCGCGATTGCCGAACTCGCTGCCGCGGCCGAATCGGACCTCAAGGGCGGGTTGCCGGTCAATCCCGAGCAAATCGACGATCTCGGGATGGCAATTGCCGAATGCAGCGCCTTCATCGAGTCGATGCTGGACAAGGACGAGGAATAGCGGGCGCGCGAATCCGCCGCTTGCCGGGCGTTTTGGCCATCGCTATATGCGGGCCATCCTCATGGCAAAGATCACCTTTATCGAAGAAGCGAACGGCACGACCTACGAGGTCGAGGCCGAGAACGGCTCGACCGTCATGGAAAACGCCATCATGAACGGCGTGCCGGGCATCGTTGCCGAGTGCGGCGGCGCCTGCACCTGCGCGACGTGCCATGTGCATGTCGATCCCGACTGGGCGGAAACGGTCGGCGGACCGTCCATGATGGAAGAAGACATGCTGGATTTCGCCTACGACGTGCGCCCGACGAGCCGGCTCAGCTGCCAGATCAAGGTCAGGGACGAACTCGACGGATTGATCGTCCACGTGCCGACACGGCAGGGCTAGAGCCGCGGCGTTCCAAGCGGGCCGCGCACGGCGCACTATTTTTGTCGGTGAAGCGCTGGCATGCCGGTGCGCCGTTCCATGCCGGTGCCCCGATGTGAAATACTAAAGCTACGGTATTTCAATAACTTGCTGCGAATACCCAACGTGCGGTATCCTGAGGCTGCTAGCACAAAGGCCGAATATGGGTCAGCTGAATACATTTCCCGTCAGCTTCCGGGTTGATGGAAGGCGGATCGTCATCGTCGGAGGCGGCGAGGAGGCGGTCAACAAGGCGCGTCTCGCCGTGAGAACCACGGCCGAGGTGATCGTCGTTGCGACTGCGCACCACCCGGAGTTCGTATCTCTCCCCGTTACGCTCGTGTCCCGGGCTTTCGAGGCGTCCGACCTCGACGGGGCCGCGCTTTGCTTCGTCGCGGACGAGGGGGCCGCCGCCGAGGCGGCGAAGGCGGCTGCCCGGGCCCGTGGCATCCCGCTGAACGTCGTGGACGTGCCCGGGGAATGCGATTTCTTCACCCCCTCGATTGTCGATCGCGCCCCGCTGACGGTGGCGGTCGCGAGCGAGGGAGACTCGCCGGTGCTTACCCGGCTGATCCGGGCGAAGATCGAGGCCGCGCTCACGCCGAACCTCGGGAAGCTCGCGGCCCTTTCCGGCGCCATGCGTGACAAGGTCATGGCGGCCCTCCCGGGCACGGTTGCCCGCCGCCGCTATTTCGAGGCGCTGGTGACGGCCCACTCGGTCGAGACGGCGATCGAACGCGGGAAGGGCATCGAGGCAGCGGAGTCGCTTCTGGTCCAGCACGCAGCGGGAAATCCAGAGGCGGGTGTCGTGTGGCTGATCGGGGCAGGGCCCGGCGCCGAGGACCTCCTGACGCTTCGGGCGCAGCGCCTACTGCAGGAAGCCGACGTCATCGTCCAC
>CAYRNE010000183.1:0-6275 GCA_964425245.1 uncultured Devosia sp. | reverse complement strand
GACGCCGTTGTGAACGACGCCCCAGACGTCGGAGAGGACCGCGTCGTAGCGGCGCGCAAGCGATTCAAGGCCTTGCATGGATACCGGTGATCGAAGTGGATGGGACGCTGGGGGCCTAGCACCCTTCGGCCGGCAATTCACTACCGGGATGCGATCAGCCTTCGACGCGGCGGAGCATCGGGCCGCCGCGGTCCGACACGAGGTCGGCGCGTACCGGCCCGGGTGACGCGATGTGCGGGCCCTGCACGAAGTTGAAGCCGTCCTCGAAAAGGCTGAGCAACTGCTGCTCGTCGATGATGCCGGTCGCGAGGAGCTCGATGTGATAGCGCCGGGAATAGGCGGCTACGTCCGACGGGTGGAAGTCGGTGAATCGCTCGGGATGGCGAAGGAAACGGGTCGCATCGATCCTGACGCTCTCGAAGCCGAGACCCTGGAGTTCGCCGAAATCGAAGCGCAGCGACGTCGCGTGGGTGAGCGAAAAACCGACCCCCGTGCGGTTCATCTGCGAGAGTGCCAGCTTTTCGGACTGCGTCAGCCGCTGCCACTCGGCCTGGGAAAGCGCGAAAGCGAGCGAGCCGGTGATCGCGCGGTTGGCTTCGAGCGTCGCCTGAAGCAGCTCGACGGTGGTCGGATCGGAAAGACTGGCGCGGCTCATCGGGATAAAGAGCCGGATCGGCTCCTCCGCGGTGCGAGCCCGCCGGGCGACGGTGATCGCTTCCTCGACGGCGAAAGCCTCGATCCGGCGGACCACCTCCTCGTGGCCGCGCTGCGGCATGAAGTCGGGAGCATCGGCGAGCTCGGCATCCTCGAGCAGGAGGCGCAGCACGATGTCGTAGGCGTAGGGCCGCCGCTGCGGCAGCTGCACGATCGGCTCGATATGGCAGACGAGGCGGTTCTCCTCGATCGCCTGCTTCAGGAGCTCGATCGGGATGACCGGCTCTGGCAGGGCATCGTCCTCCTCCCGGTCTCCGTCGGTGCCGGTGTTCGCCTCGCCGCCGGCGCCGCCCCCCTGGCGCTGCTTCTCCTCGAGCTCGGCGACGGCCTCGGCGACCTGCCTCACGACCGTGCCGAGGACGGAAATGTCCGCCTCGATGCTCTCGAGCCGGCTGCCGGCATTGGCGTCCGCAAGCTGGTTGATGCGCTGGCTGAGCACGGCGCCCGCCTGCGCATCGGTGGAGAGGAGCCGCGCAAGGTCCTCGATGGCCCGTTCGAGGCGCGCCTCGGAGCGTTGCCGAAGTTGGCGCTCCATGAAGAGCACGGCCGCGCAGCCGAAGGCGACTGCGGTCACAAAGGCCTCGATGGGCGAGAAGGTCAGGCCAAAATAGGCCGCCGCCGCTATGCCCAGCGCCGCGAGCGCGATGAAGATGTAGACTAGCCCCTGCACGGCGGATCGCGCCCTCGTGACCCCGGATCCTACGACGCTTTTCAGTTCTAACACCCGCATGCCGATCTCGAAAGCGTCGGCCGGTTGCGCGTCGGGGAAAAGCCGGGGTCGAGCGGACCACGAGTGCCGCGGGACCCCGGCAGAACGGAATATTTACCGTACCTGTAAACAATTCGCCTGCGAGAGAGGACTGCCTGGAAAGACCGATGCCGTCGCGATCGAGGGCCGAAAAGAGCGCAGAAGTCAGGTTGCTGGTCGTCGACCGTGATTCCGCGACGGCCGCGGCGCTCGATGCCGCGCTCGCAGCGCGCTGCATCGATGCCGCCAGGATAGAGGTCGCGCCCAACGGCCGGGTGGCGGCGGACATGCTCCGGCGAAGCACCTATCATGTTGTTCTGCTTGACGTTCTCTCGATTGCGGACGCGGCGCCCTCGATGGAGGAAGCGGTTGCCCGCCTCGTGAAGCTGGCGGAGGGCGCGCTGACGGTCGCGATCTCGGGCGAATCGTCGGTCTCGGCCGCGGTCGCCGCAATGCGGGCCGGCGCCCACGATTTCGTCTCCCGCCCGCTCGACGGGGCGGCCCTGGTTTCGCGAATCGGCGAGCTGGCGCACCGCCACGGCAAGCTGCGCACGTTAACCATTGCCGGCCGGAAGGTGCCGTACCGCGAGGGTTTTGCCGGCCTGCTCGGCACATCCTCGCAGATGCAATTCGTCTATGAGCAGATCGAGCGGATCGCGCCGTCGTCCGATCCGGTCTTCATCACCGGCGAGAGCGGCACGGGCAAGGGATTGTGCGCCGAAGCGCTGCACGAGCAAAGCCCGAGGCGCGGCAAGCGCTTCGTCTCGCTCGACTGCGCGGAGATGCCGCGCGAGCGGCTGGAGGCGGAGCTCTTCGGCATCGCAAGCGGCGCGGTTTCCGGCGCCGATCGAGACAGGGCCGGGGCAATCGAACTGGCGGACGGCGGCACGCTGTTCCTCGGCGAGATCGGCGTCATGGACCTGTCGCTGCAGGCAAGGCTCCTGCGGTTTCTCGAGACCGGGAGCTTCAGCCGCCTCGGCGAGACCGGCATGCGGTCGGCCGACGTGCGCGTCGTCTGCGCGACGGGCCGCAACCCCATGCAGCTCATTGCCGACAAGGCGTTTCGCGAGGACCTCTTCTACCGGCTTCATGTGCTGCCGATCCATCTGCCGCCGCTGCGCCAGCGTCCGGCCGACATCCTCGTGCTGGCCTGCCACTTTCTCGGTTGCTTCGGGCGCGAGGTGGGAAAGCGCTTCGAAGGCTTCTCTCCCGCCGCCGCGGATATGCTTGCCGCGCACGACTGGCCCGGCAATGTGAGCGAGCTCAAGCAGGCCATGCGGCGTGTGGTCGCCGTCTCAGGCGGACGGGTTGTGGAGCTCCCTGCGATCGAGCAAGCGGGGATCGGCGGCGTTCACGAGCCTCTCGATGGAGCGGAGCGGGCGCCGGCGATCCTGCCGATGTGGCGGCAGGAACAGCGGATCATCGAGGACGCGATTGCGCACTGCGGCGGCAACGTCGCGCTCGCGGCAGCGGCGCTCGAACTCAGTCCCTCGACGATCTACCGCAAGCGGCAGGCCTGGGCCGAAATGGAAGGCCGCCGGGGCGCCGCCTGACAGGCCGGCATAAGGCGAAGGTGGTCCTGCGGATAGGTGACGCCGGCTTCGCCGCCCGCCGTTCGCCGGGGGGAGAAGGGCCAAGGGCGAGAGCCCCGCGAGCCACAAAATGAGCCCGCGGGATGCCTCGAACGGAAAGACCTGGTTGCGACGGCTAGTCCGGGCCATAAGGCCAGGGAAACGGCTGCCGGAAATTGCGGCTCAGCGTCACGTCCATGACGTGCCTGTTACCCGCTTCGACCGGATAACTGCCGACCGGTTCGAAGCTCTCGAAATAGGGAGCGTAGGCCTGCAGAAGGCCCTCCGTTTCCCAGCTGCGGGTAACGAGCAAAACGTCGCGGCCGAGGAGCGCCTCCTGTCCGGCCCAGGCGAATCCGTGGGGGTCGGCCTCGAGTGCGAGGACGGGCAGTGGATCGCGAACCGCCTCGACGACGCGCGCGGCATCGCGCCACGAGCCGGCAGCGAGCACCGGACGGGTCCTGAGCGCTCCCGAGGCCCGCAGGCCCTCCGCGAAGCCCGTCCAGGAGCCGGCCTCGACCCGGAACGCCTGCATGTCGCCCGGCGCGAGTTTCTCGACGCGCCAGTCGCTGACGAGCAGGACGACCGCGAGCAGGAGCGCACCGAAGAGGACGATGGTCGTCGCGGCGAATCCCTTTGAGAAAGCCGGAAAGCGGCTGCCGATGGCGGCGAGCATGCCGCCCGCGAGCGGGATCAGGAACAGCCAGCCCGGCATTGCCCAGTGCGGCAGGCTGTCGGCGCTCCAGAGCCGGGCGGTTTCGAGGACGAGAATTGCGGGTCCGCCGAGAGCGACGAAGAACCAGGCCGACCGGCGCCTTGTTGCGTCGCCGCGCGCCGCCCAGACGAGCGCGGCAAGGAGCACGATGGCTGTCGTCGGCAGGAGGTAGACGAGTTCGAGCGCAAAGACGGTGAGGACCCGGATCGCGTCCGGTCCGGTCGTTTCGGCGCGGCCGAGCTGGAAGGAGAAGGAGATCCACTCGTTCTGCGCGTTCCAGACGATGACCGGCGTGAACAGCACGAGCGCGAGCGCGGCCGCCGCATAGGGCTGGGGACGCTTGAGCCAGAACCGCAAGCGAGGCGAGGCGATGAAGTACAGCGCGACGCCGATGGCGAAGAGTGCAGCGTGATATTTCGAGAGCAGGGCCAGCCCGAGCGCGGCGCCGGCGAGGAGCCAGTCGCGCCAGTGACCGCCGCCCTGCCCACCGAAGGCGATGCGGCCGAGCGCCAGGGCCGACAGCGAGAGGAAGAAGATGAGCGGTCCGTCCGGCACCAGCCAGCTTCCCGCCGAGAGGAAGAAGAACGGTGCGGCCGTAAAGAGCAGCGCGGCCCACAGCCCTGCCGTCGGTCCGAAGTGCTGCGCGGTCAGGCGGTAGAGCCACCACGTCGTTGCGGCCGACATCGCGATGAACGGCAGTCGCAGCACGAGCTCGGGCACGTACGGTCCGAAAACGGCCTGCAGCCCGCCGACCATCCAGAAGACCATCGGGGGATGGTCGTACCAGCTGAGCTGGAACTGGCGGCCGACCGCGACCGCGTAAGCCTCGTCGAGGCCGAGATCGACGATAGCGGCGAGGAGCAGCCGCAAAGCCGCCGCAACGGCGATGAGCAGCAGGACGGCGCGCCGCGCTCCTGAAGCCGGCGCCGTCATCTCCAGGTGAAGACGCGCGTCACCGAGTAATTGAAGACGACGCTCATGATCGCGCCGATGAAGCCGGCAAGGAGGAAACCGCCGCCTTCGTTGAAAAGCGCCACCGCCACGGAGATGTTGGCCAGCATGCCGAGCGAGCAGATGAGATAAAAGCTCAGGAGCCCCAGCCAGAAGCGCCCGCCGCGCAGCTTCTTGTCGGCGTAGGTCAGTTCGTTGTTGAGAACGTAGTTGGTCGTCATCGCGACCAGCGTCGCGGCGATCTGCGAGTTCGTGAAGTTGAAGTGGAGGACGTTCCCGACGAACCAGAGGGCGGCCATGTGCACGAAAATGCCGGAGCCGCCGACCATCGAGAACAGAAGGAAGCTCGTCGGCAGGATGCCGCGGCTGAGCTTCGAAAGCAGCAGGCCGAGAAACTGCACGACGATGAGCGGGTTCATCTTGCTCTCGCCGGCATGCCGCTCACGGAAGGTGTAGGGAACCTCGCCGATCGACAGCGGCTGGTCGTGACGCGAGCGGAACCGCGTCGCCGAAACGATGATGTCGAGAAGGATCTTGAAGCCGTTGTCGGAGAGGGTTGTGGCGACCTCGTCGAAGACCTCGCGCCGCATCAGGAAGAACCCGCTCATGGGATCGCTGAGCCTCGTCCCGGTCACGAGGTTCGAGAGCCGGGTGGCAAGACGGCTTCCTGCGGCGCGGGTGGCGGAAAAGCCGGCGCCGACGCTGCCTTCGCCCGCGTAGCGGGTGCCGATGACGATGTCGTCGCCGGCGACGGCCTTCTCGTACATCCTCGGCAGGACGGATTCGTCGTGCTGCAGGTCCGCGTCGACGACCGCGAAATAGGGCGTGGCTGTGGCCGCGACGCCCTCGACGACGGCCGAGGAAAGCCCGCGGCGGCCGATCCGGTGGATGCAGCGCACGTTGGGGTAGCGCCGGGCCATGTCCTTGACCACGTCCGCAGTGCCGTCGGGCGAATTGTCATCGACGACGACGAACTCGAACGGGATTTTCCCGAGCGCGGCTGTGACCCTCTCGTAGAGGAGCTCGATGTTCTCGCGCTCGTTGAAGCTCGGGACGATGACGGCGAGCTGCGGCGGTTCCCAGCCCTTGGCGGTTTTGGCGGGAGCGGGCTGGAGCTGGTCTAGAGTCACGTCGAAGGTCCAATCGCGAGAACGTCGACTGGTTAACGGCTCAGCGGAGCCGACGCAACCGCGAGGGCGCCGCGGACCGCCTTGTGTGCCCATTCCGCACCGCCTGGCCTGACGAATTGGCCGCCGCGTTCGCCTTGACTCGCGGAGGGCCCGGACATATATCCCCGGCACTCTGTTAGCACTCTAAGCTGGTGAGTGCTAACGACAAAGGGTATCCCACTATAGTCACAGGAGCAAACATGAGCTTCCGTCCCCTGCACGACCGCGTGGTCGTCCGGCGCGTCGACAGCGAGGAGAAATCCGCTGGCGGCATCATCATCCCCGATACCGCGAAGGAAAAGCCGTCCGAAGGCGTGGTCGAGGCGGTGGGCCCCGGCGCCCGCGACGACAGCGGCAAGATCGTTCCGCCCGACGTCAAGGTCGGCGACCGCGTGCTTTTCGGCAAG
>CAYRNE010000182.1:0-6276 GCA_964425245.1 uncultured Devosia sp. | reverse complement strand
TGGTAGAAGTCGTAGTCCGCGGCGCCGGGCGGGGCGTACTGGCGGAGCCACTCGTCCCACTTGCGGATGGCGTAGACGGAGGCCGGCGCATTCGTGCCGCCGCCGCGCGAGACTGAGGCGCCCTGCGGGTTGCAGGAGCCTTCCTCCATGCGGATGCCCCATTCGTCGATCGGGCGGCCGTTCGGCAGGCCGGGCGAGGTGGAGCCCGCCATCGACAGCCAGGCGTCGGTCATGCGCCAGCCGAGGTCGGGCGCGCGCTTGCCGTAGTCCATGTGGCCGTAGATGCGGACGCCGTCGATCTCCTGCACGTCATTGGTGAAGAACTCGGCGATATCCTCGTAGGCCGACCAATTCACCGGCACGCCGAGGTCGTAGCCATACTTGGCCTTGAACTGCTCCTTGAGGTCCTCGCGCTCGAACCAGTCGGCCCGGAACCAGTAGAGGTTGGCGAACTGCTGGTCGGGCAGCTGCCACACCTTGCCGTCGGGGCCGGTGGTGAAGGAGAGCCCCATGAAATCGTCGAGGTCGAGCATCGGGTCGGTGACCGCGGCGCCGTCGCCGGCCATGTAGTCGGTGAGGTTCACCGCGCTCTGCAGCCGCGAATGGGTGCCGATGAGGTCGGAGTCGTTGACATAGGCGTCGTAGAGGTTTCGATTGGTCTGCATCTGCGTTTGCACAGCCTGCACGACCTCGCCCTCGCCCAAGATCTGATGGTTGACCTTGATGCCGGTGATCTCCTCGAAGGCCTTGGTGAGGACGTTCGCCTCGTATTCATGGGTGGGAATGCCCTCGGAGAGAACGTTTATTTCCATGCCCGCGTAGGGCTTGGCCGCCTCGATGAACCAGGCCATCTGCTCGAGTTGCTGCTCGCGCGTCAGGGTGGAGGGCTGGAATTCGGAATCGATCCACCGCTCGGCAGCGGCCATATCGGCCAGGGCCGGCCCGGCGCATGCCATCACGGCCACGGCTGCCACCGTGACCAGTAGTTTGGTCTTCATCACTTTCCTCCCTGTGGGGGGACGCCTGTCCTGCGTCCCATTGCTTCCTCCCGAAGCGGCCGCACTTTCAAACGAAGAAAAATGAACGTCAAGGGAAAATTTCGCTACCGAAACGAACCTGTGTTCCCTATATACGAACCCAGAAGGGGAGGAGCATCATGCAACCGCTGACGCCTCGACAGGCCGACATCATGGCGCTGGCGCGCCAGCACGGCCGCGTCGATGTCGACGGCCTGGCGCTCCACTTCATGGTCACGCCGCAAACGATCCGCAAGGATCTCAACGACCTCTGCGACCGGCGGCTGCTCAATCGCCAGCATGGCGGCGCCACCTACCCCTCCGGGGTCACCAACTATGCCTATGAGGCGCGCCGGCTGCTCGCGGCCGACGGCAAACGAGGCATCGGGCTCAAGGCCGCATCGCTCATTCCCGACCATTCGTCGGTCATCATCAATATCGGGACGACCACCGAGCAGGTGGCGATGGCATTGCGCGGCCACAGCGGACTGATGGTCGTCACCAACAACATCAACGCGGCGAACATCCTGCGCGAGGTGCAAAGCGCCGAGGTCGTGATCGCGGGGGGGCTGGTCCGGCATACCGACGGCGGCGTCGTGGGCGAGGCGGCGGTCGATTTCATGCGGCAGTTCCGGGTCGACTATGCCGTCATCGGCACCTCGGCCATCGATCAGGACGGAACGCTGCTCGATTTCGATCTGCGTGAAGTGAAAGTCGCACAGGCAATTATCGAAACGGCTCGCGAAACCATCCTCGTTGCCGATGCGATGAAGTTCGAGCGGCGCGCACCCGTCAGGATCGGCCATCTTGAGCAGATAGACGTCTTTGTGACCGACCAGCCCCCGCCGACCGAGATCGTCGCGATCTGCGAAGCCAACGATGTTCGGATCGAGGTGGCGTCGGCGGACGCGGTTTCGTCAGCGGAGCCGACCGCGGCATGAGCGAATCGGGCGTTGCCGTCGACGTTTTCGTGATCGGGGGCGGCGTCAACGGGACGGGCATCGCCCGCGATGCAGCCGGCCGCGGCTATAGTGTCATGCTGGCCGAGATGCACGATCTCGCGTCGGGGACGTCATCGGCCGCGACCAAGCTCGTCCATGGCGGGCTTCGCTATCTCGAATACTACAAATTCAGGCTGGTCCACGAATCGCTCGCGGAACGGGAAGTGCTGTGGGCCGCCGCGCCCCATATCGTCTGGCCGCTGCGGTTCGTCCTGCCGCACGTAAGGGGTATGCGCCCGGCGTGGCTGCTGCGCCTCGGGCTCTTCGTCTACGATCACCTGGGGGGCCGGCGGCTGCTGCCGGCGACGCGGACCCTCGACCTGCGATCGGACGCCGCGGGCAAACCGCTGAAGACGGGTTTTCGCACCGCCTTCGAATATTCCGACGGCTGGGTCGACGATGCACGTCTCGTCGTCCTCAATGCGCGCGATGCGGCCGACCGCGGCGCCGCCATCAGAACGCGAACGAGGGTTGTCTCGGCACGGCGCGCTGGCGGTCGGTGGTCCATCACGCTCGAGGACGGGCGAACCGGGGAGCGCGAAACCGTCGCCGCACGCCTTCTCGTCAATGCGGCGGGACCCTGGGTCGACCGCGTGGTCATCGAGGCCCTCGGCGAGAACGGCGCCCACAATGTGCGGCTGGTCAAAGGCAGCCACATCGTCGCCCGGCGGCTCTTCGACCATGACAAGTGCTATTTCTTCCAGAACCACGACGGGCGTCCGGTCTTTGCCATTCCCTACGAGGACGATTTCACCCTCATCGGCACCACCGACCTCGACTACGAGGGAGATCCCGCGACGGTGGCCATCAGCGAGGACGAGACCCGCTATCTGCTCGATGCGGTGAACCGCTATTTCGGCCGGCCCGTGACGGGCGACGAGATCGTCTGGCGCTATTCGGGCGTGCGCCCGCTGTTCGACGACGGCGCGAGTGCCTCGAAGGAAGCAACGCGCGACTACGTGCTCCGCCTGGAAGGCGAGACGCCGCTGATCAACGTGTTCGGCGGCAAGCTCACGACCTACCGGCGGCTGTCGCAGAAGGTCGTCGACATGGTGGGCGAGGCGATCGGCCGCAAGGGACATCCCTGGACGCGGGAAGGAATCCTGCCCGGCGGCGATTTCCCCGCCCAGGGTTTCGAGGCGCTGGTCGAGAGGCTCCGCGCGGCCTATCCCGCGCTCTCCGTCTCGCTGCTGCGCCGCCTTGCGCGGAGCTACGGCACGCGCAGCCGCATGCTGCTCTCCGGCTCGCGCGAGGAGCGCGATCTGGGCGAGCATTTCGGGGCAGACCTCTACCAGCGCGAGGTCGACTACCTCATGGAGAACGAATGGGCCGAGATGCCGGACGACCTCCTCTGGCGCCGCAGCAAGCTCGGCCTTAGGGTGAGCGCACAGGCCGCGGAGCGGCTCGCCGCCTACATGGAATCGAGGCGGCAGGATCGGGGTGCGGGGTAAAGCATGAGCGGATACGTGCTGGCGATCGACCAGGGAACGACGTCGAGCCGCGCCATTGTCTTCAACGACCGGCAGAAGATCGCCGGAATGGGCAAGATGGAGTTCACCCAGCATTTCCCGCAGGCGGGCTGGGTTGAGCACGTTCCCGAGGAAATCTGGGCGACGTGCCTGTGGAGCGCCAAGACGGCCCTGCGCAAGGCACAGGTCTCCGCGGACAAGATTGCCGCCATCGGCATCACCAACCAGCGCGAGACGACGATCGTGTGGGACCGCGCAACCGGCAAGCCCATCCATAACGCCATAGTCTGGCTGGTCAGGCGGAGCGCCCGGCAGTGCGAGAGGCTGAGGCGCGCGGGAAAGGAGCGGCTGGTCTCGCGCCGCTCGGGGCTGCTGCTCGACCCCTATTTCTCCGGCACCAAGATCGCCTGGATCCTCGACAACGTGAAGGGCGCAAGGCGGCGGGCCGAGCGGGGCGAACTCGCTTTCGGGACTGTCGATACCTGGCTGATCTGGCGCCTCACGGGCAGCAGGGTGCATGCCACCGACGTCACCAACGCCTGCCGCACGCTTCTTTACAACATCGAGACGAATGCGTGGGACGACGAACTGCTCGAGTTGCTGCGCGTACCGCGCGCCATGCTGCCCGACGTCAAGGACAGCGCCGACGATTTTGGCAGCACCGATCCGGCGATCCTCGGCGCGGCGATTCCGATCCGCGGCGTTGCCGGCGACCAGCAGGCGGCGACAATCGGGCAGGCCTGCTTCAGGCCCGGCATGCTCAAATCGACCTACGGCACGGGCTGCTTTGCGCTGCTCAACACCGGGAGCGATCTCGTGCGCAGCAAGAACCGCCTGCTCACGACCATTGCCTACCGGCTCGAGGGCAAGACAACCTACGCACTCGAGGGGGCGATCTTCATGGCCGGAGCGTCGGTGCAGTGGCTGCGCGACATGCTGCGGCTGTTCAACGACGCGGCCGATACCGGCCAGCTCGCGAAGGCCGCCGACGAAACGCAGGAGGTCTATCTCGTTCCGGCTTTCGTCGGTCTCGGCGCTCCCTGGTGGGATGCCGACGCCCGCGGCGCCATTTTCGGCCTCACCCGCAACAGCGGCGCGGCGGAGCTGGCCCGCGCCGCGCTCGAAGCGGTGAGCTACCAGACGCACGACCTCATCACCGCCATGCGCAAGGACTGGAAGGGCGCGCGCGACACCGTGCTGCGCGTCGACGGCGGCATGGTCGGGTCTGACTGGACCATGCAATTCCTCGCCGACATCCTCGATTCGCCGGTCGACCGGCCGACGATCCTCGAAACGACGGCGCTCGGCGCGGCGTGGCTAGCGGGATGGAAATCGGGCGTCTGGCCCGACATGGACGGCTTCTCCGAGCGCTGGGCGCTCGACCGGCAGTTTACCCCGCGCATGGATGCCGAAAAGCGCAAGCGCAAGCTTGCAGGCTGGCGCGACGCGGTGAGCCGCACACTGACCAGGCGCTGAGCGGGCGTTTCCTATTTTGCTTCCGTTTCCCGCTTTGCCCCCGAGAGCATGTCGAGCGGGGCCTCGATGCGCCAGCGGAGGCCCGCCGGATCGTGGACGATTTCGACGCTGCATCCGAGGCTCGATCGCACGACCGCGTCGAGAACCGTGCTGCCGAACCCCTTTTGAGCCGGCTCGCTGACCGGCGGGCCGCCCGACTCGACCCAGGAGAACGCGAGGCGGTCGCCGGACACCGGTGCCCAGCGGATCGTGACCCGTCCGGCCGGCACGGACAGGGCGCCATATTTGCCGGCATTGGTCGACAGCTCGTGGATAGCAAGGCCAACCGTCTGGGCGGCGGCGGCCGAGAGCAGGACCGGCGGACCTTCGATGGTGATCCGCGAATCGAGCGCATCCTCGAAATGCGAGAGCTGGCCGCGGACGACGCTTTCGAGGGGCGCGCCCTTCCAGTCGTTGCCGACCAGGAGATCCTGGGACGCCGCCAGCGACCGGATGCGCTGGCCGAATTTTTCGAGAAAGTCCGATGTAGAAGCGGCCCGCGTCTGCCGAGCAACCGCCTGCACCAGCGTCAGGATGTTCTTGGCGCGATGGTTGAGCTCGCGCATGAGAAGACTGATTTGCTCCTCATGCTGCTTCTGGCGCGTCTGATCGACGACGAAGGCGACGATTTCGCCGCTGTCGAGCAGCGAAGCCGTCCAGATCGCCGGGACTTCCCCGCCATCGGGGAGCCTGAACACAAGATCGATGGGACCGGACCGTCCCTCCGCGGTGAGCCGCGCCAGTTCCTCGCGGAGGCGCATGCGGTCGTCGTCGGCCAGCAGCGATTCCCACGAACGGCCGGCCCCGCCTAGCCGATCGGCCGACGTTCCGAGGAGGCCGGCCAGGGCGGCGTTGACGCCGGTGATCGTGCCGCTGCTGTCGCCGAAGGCGATCCCCACCTGAGCCGTCTCCATCATCTTCTTGAGCCGCGCTTCGCTGGCGCTGAGGCTCGCGGTGCGCTCGAGCACGCGGCGCTCGAGCTCCCGGTTGCTTTCGACGAGACGGTGCAGGGTCTCCTCGTATTGCCTGGCGAGGGCGGCGACCACCAGTCCTGAGAACGCGGAAATGGCGAGGAACAGCTGCAAGCGCAAGCTCGCCTCGAGCTCCTGCCCGATCAGCGCGAAAGGATTGATTTCCCAAAGCTCGAAGGCAGCGACGAGGATGGTAAGGCTCAGCGAGGAGGCGAGGCTCCCCCAGAAGTGGAACCGGACCGAGGCGAGCAGGACCAGCGGCAGGAAGATCAGCCCGAAAGGAAGCTGTCCGGTGAACGATGCC
>CAYRNE010000181.1:0-6360 GCA_964425245.1 uncultured Devosia sp. | reverse complement strand
GAAGCGCCTCTACTTCGACGTGATCCCGCGCGCGGTCGACGAGTACTACGCCTTTGTTACCGCGTATCATCGGCAGGAAGCGGCCGAGCGGCTCGAGAACCCGGCGTTCCACATTCACGCCGGGCATCCGCCCGAATTCGAGTTGCCCATTACCTTCGGTCTGCTCCTCAACATCGCCTCGGCCTCCAACGCGCACGACACCAAGGTGCTCTGGGGTTTCATTTCGCGCTACGTGCCCGGTGCGACGCCGGCGACGCAGCCCGAGCTGGACCGGCTGGCGAACTACGCCGTGCGCTACTTCAATGATCGCGTGGCGCCCACCAAGGTGTTCCGTGAGCCGACCGACAAGGAGCGTGCGGCGCTCATGGAGCTTTACGAGCAGCTGGCGCCGCACGAAGGTTCGCGCGATGCCGAGGCACTGCAGAACCTCGTCTACGAAGTGGGCAAGACACATCAATTCGAGCCGCTGCGCGCCTGGTTCGCGGCGATCTACGAAGTGCTGCTCGGGTCGGAGCAGGGGCCGCGCTTCGGCTCTTTCGTTGCGCTCTACGGCGTCGCCGAGACGCGGGCGCTCATCGCCGACGCGCTGGCGGGAAGGCTGGTCAAGGCCGCCTAGCGCAGCTCCTTCCGAAAATAGACGACGCGCTGGGTTTCGACGAAGCCGAGCGCGTTGTGCATTGCGTGGCTCTGGGCATTGTCGATCGCGGCGTCCGAGGCAAACTCCGTGCAGCCGCGCGCGACCGCCCACGCCTCGACCGCCTCGACGAGCCGGCGCGCGATGCCGCGCCGGCGAAGCCCGGGCTTCACATAAATACCTTCGAGGAACGCGACGGGCGAGCTGTAGCAGCCATTGACGTAGTCGTGCCGCAGCGCTGCTTCGGCGAAACCGGCGGCTTCGCCATCGAGGCGCGCAATGACGTTCACCGTCTCGCCCGGGTCGGCGAGTAGCGCCGCGATCTCGGCAACATGCTCTTCCGCGCGGTCTCCGTCGCCGGGCCACAGGGCATTGCGCAACATGGTCCAATCGTCGGCATCCGCCGGCGTCAACCTCGCAATCGTCAGCGTCACTGGCTCGCCCAGATGATGCGGCCCATGCCTTCGACATCGCGCATGTCGATGATGCGCGGTGGGTGCTGGGCATTGAGCGAATGAAGTTCCAGCGTCCTTGCCGTCTGCCGGTGCAGAATCTTGACGAGGACCTCGCCGTCCCGCGTGCGGACGACGACGCGGTCGCCCCGGCGCGGCTGTGCCGTGGGCGATACGACGATGATGTCGCCGTCGCGATAGAGCGGCAGCATTGAGTCGCCGGTGACTTCGAGCGCATAAGTGCCGTCGTCACCGGGCGCCGGCAGTTGCACTTCGTCCCAGCCCTGGCCCGCCGGGAAGCCGGCCGAATCGAAGAAGCCGCCCGAACCTGCCTGCGCGAGCCCGAGGAGCGGCACCGAGGGAAGCTGCGGGCGCGGAACCTGCAGGTAGGCGCCGCCTGCGGACAGAAACTGGTCGAAGCCCTCGCCCGTCGCCTCGAGGACCTTGGCTATGCTCTCGGTCGAGGGCCAGCGCTCGCGCCCGTCCTTGCTCACGCGCTTCGAGCGGTTGAAGGCGGTGGCGTCGAGTCCCGCGAGCCGGGCCAGCCCCGAGGCGCTGAGCCCGTGGCGATCCGCTAACCTGTCGATGGCGTCCCAGACGGCGCGGTGTGACAGCATGGTCGCGGCGGAAAAAGAGGAAATATGTCCCAACCGTGGAAACTAGTCCTAGTCCTATACCCCTGACGGGCGGGTGTAAAGATCGCCTCGGGCTTGCCTCTTCGTGCCCCGGTCAATAGACGCTGGCGCCGATGACTGCGCCGCACCATGCCGAGCTGATCTACAAAATCGCGACCCGCGAGGTCACCGATGCCGCCCGGGCGTCCGGTACTTTTTCCGGCATGCCTATCGACCGCGAGGACGGGTTCCTGCATTTCTCGACCGCCGGGCAGCTGCCCGATACCCTGCGGCTCCATTTCCGGGGGCAGGGCGACCTCGTGCTTCTCGCCCTCCATGCCGCCGACCTGGGCGCCGCGCTGCGCTGGGAACCCTCGCGGGGCGGCGCGCTCTTTCCGCACCTTTACGGCACGTTCCCGATGTCATCGGTCGTTCATGAGGCGGCGATCGCCGTGGACGGCAGCGGAGCCTGCGATCTGCCGGAGTGGGTCAGGTGATCCTCTCGCGGCTGTCGCCTCTGCTCAACGTGCCGATCGTCCGCACGCTGACGCGCGACGGCCTGCTGCGCATGGACCCCGAACTTGCCCATGCGGCGACGATCAACGCGCTGCGGTTCGGCCTGGTGCCCGAGCAGGCCGAACCCGATCCGCCGGAACTCAGGACAAGGCTCGGCGACCTCGAACTGTCCAATCCCGTCGGCATGGCCGCGGGCTTCGACAAGAACGGCGAGGTGCCGCGGCCGCTCGCGCGCCTGGGCTTCGGCATGGTCGAAGTCGGCACGGTGACGCCGCGCCCGCAGGCCGGCAACGACAGACCACGGCTGTTCCGCCTGCCCCAGGCCGAGGCGGTGATCAACCGCATGGGCTTCAACAGCGACGGCCACGAAGCGGTCTTCGCGCGGTTGAAGGCAGCACGTGTCGGCGCCATGCTCGGAGTCAACATCGGAGCCAACAAGGAGAGCGAGGACTTCGTCGCGGACTATGTCGCGGGCGTCCTGCGCTTCGCCGAGGTCGCCGATTACCTCACGGTCAACATCTCCTCGCCCAACACACCGAGCTTGCGCAACCTCCAGGCTGCCGAAGCGCTGCAGCGGCTCCTGAGCGAGGTTCTCTATGCCCGCTCGAAAGCGAACGTCCGCGTGCCGGTCTTCCTGAAGCTCGCGCCCGATCTCGACGAACATCAGATGGACGAGATCGCAGGGGTTATCGCGCGGACCGATCTCGACGGCCTCATCGTTTCGAACACGACGGTCAGCCGCGATGCCGTCGCGGGACTCGCCGGCGCGGCGGAGACCGGCGGCCTCAGCGGCAGGCCGCTGTTCCCACTCGCAACGCAACGGCTGGCGCAGATGCGCCAGCGCGTCGGTCGCCTGCCGATCATCGGCGTCGGCGGAATTCACTCGCCCCAAAGCGCGGTGCAAAAATTCGAGGCGGGTGCCGATGCGATCCAGCTCTATACCGCGCTGGTCTTCGGCGGATTGGACCTCATCGAGCGCATCAAGCGCGGGCTTGCGGCGGCTGTCCGCGCCGCGGGCAAGCGCTCGATCGCCGAACTCAGCGGCACCAGGACCGCCGACTGGTCGGCGGGCAGGATCGGTTAGGCCGACGAAAAGAGTGCTGCCTTCCGCCGCTCGAGCGCGAGCCAGTAATAGGCCGCGCGCGCCACGAACCAGACGTTGAGCGCCATCCATAATCCCGCATTGCCCCACCGCGGTTCGAGCAGCAGGGCGGCGACGAGAAATACCGCGAGCGAGAACAGCATGCCGTTGCGCATGGTGGCGTTGAGCGTCACGCCGGTGAGGATACCGTCGTAGAGAAAGCCCGGCATGCTTGTCAGCATCGCCAGCGCGGCGAAGATCAGGAACGCCCTTGCGTCGACGCGCACGGCCTCGTTCGTCGACATGAGGTCGATGAGGAACGGCCCCGCGACGAGCCACAGCGCGGCGAGCGCGCCCGCGAGCACCCAGCCGAACCGGAAGGACAAGACATAGGCCCGGTCGAAGGCCGGCCGCCAGTTGGCGCCGACGGCCTTGCCGCAGAGTTGCTCGCCCGCCTGCGCGACACCGTCGAGAAAGAAGGCGCCGATCATCAGCAGGTTGAGGAGCAGCGCATTGGCCGAGAGCGCGACCTCGCCCATGCGCGAGCCCTGCGCCGCGAACCAGCCATAGGCGCTCATCAGCGCGATCGACCGGATCATCAAATCGCGGTTGAGACCGAACATGCGCCGGAGATCGCCCGCATGCATGAGCTCGGCGGGAACGACAAGTCGGGTCATTCGCCCGATCCCGCCGAAATGGCGAACCAGCAGCACGAGCCCGATCGCGCAGCTTGCCCCGGCACCGGCGACGGTCGCGAGGGCAACGCCCGCAACCCCCCAGCCGAGTCCGTAAACGAACCCGATGGAGAGGACGATGTTCGCGCCGTGCATCACCATCTGCAGCAGCATGCCGGTCGTCGCCGCGGCCCGACCGTAAAACCAGCCCAGCAACGCATAATTGACGAGCGACAACGGCGCTGCCCAGATTCTCACGTGGAAGTAGGCCGCGAGCGACTCGGCGACGCCGGGGCCGGGCGCGAGCAAAGATGCCGACAGCCAGTGAAGCGGCGCGGCAAGCAGGATCATCGCGAGTCCCGCGGCGACCCCGATGCCGATGGCGCGGGCGACGTGCAGCAACCCGTCGCGCGGATCGCGCGCGCCGACCGCCTGGGCGGTCAACCCCGCTGTTCCGATGCGCAGAAAGTAGGCGAGCGAGAAGATGAAATCGAAAACCAGGGCGCCGAGGACGACGCCGCCGAGCATCCCCGCGTCGCCGAGCCGGCCGATGACCGTAATGTCGACGAGGCCCGCGAGCGGTTCGGTGATGAAGGCGACCGAAGCAGGGAGCGCGATGGCCCAGATATTCTTCGAGCGCACGTCGAAGGGATGGCTGGGGCGGCTCGCGGCAAGGTTCTCCCGGCCCTGTCCCGGCCGCGATTCACTCATCTCCAATCGCGCCTACTTCCGCACGATGGTGGGCCGCGTCGGGATCTGCGCCGTCGGCATCGCTTCGACGATGTTGATGTTGATGTGCGGCGGCTGGTTGGCGATGAACCAGACGATGCCGGCGATGTCCTCGGGCAGGATGGGCTCGACGCCCTCGTAGAACCTCTCGTTCGCTTCATCATCGCCGTAGGTCCTGACCTTCATGAACTCGGTCTTGGCCATCCCGGGCTCGAGCACGGTGACACGGATGTCGCCACCGCCGAGGTCGGTGCGGAGGTTCTCGGTGAAGTTGTGAACGAACGCCTTGGTCGCGCCATAGACGTTGCCGCCCGGATAGGCGAAGCGGTGGGCGACCGATCCCACGTTGACGATCGAGGCGCCGCGGCCGGCTTGCCTGAGCAGCGGCAGCACGGCGACCGTCGTGTTGATGAGGCCCTTGATGTTGGTCTCGATCATCGTCTCCCAGTCCTCGGCCTTGTGGTTCGGGATGGGGGCGGAACCGAGCGCGAGCCCGCCGTTGTTGACGAGGCAGGTGATGGGCCGAAACGCCGCAGGCAGGCCTGCGACCACGGATTCGATCGACGCCTTGTCGGTGAGGTCCATCGTCGCGGGGTGCACCTGGCCGGCCGGGAACTGGTCGCGCAGCGCCTCCAGCCGCTCCGTGCGGCGGCCGGTCGCGACGACCTTCCAGCCGTTCGATGCAAAGAGGCGGGCTGTGGCGGCGCCGAATCCGGACGTCGCGCCGGTGACGAAGATCGTGGGCATGGCCTAGCTTTCGGTCAGCAGGTCGATGGCGAGATCCGCCCGCGAACGCGAGCGCTGGACGAGGTCATAGTTGGAGAGGTCAACCCGTTCAACATGGTGGCGGTTGCGCTCCTCGGTGAAGAGCCCTTCTGCCGCGTGGCGCTTGAGCAGCCGCTGGCGGACGAACTCGCGCGGCGCGTCGATGAAGACGGCAAGGTCGAGCAGGGGCCGCACCCGCCACCACGGCGCTGTTGCGAGCAGCAGGTAGTTGCCTTCGACGACCAGCAGCTTCACCCCGGGGTCCACCGTGAAGGCGTCTTCCACCACGTCCTCGATCTTGCGCGAATAGCCGGGGCCGCGGACCGGCCCGGTGGCGGACTTCAGACGGTCGAGGAAGTCGGCGAATGCGGCGGCCTCGAATGTATGCGGCATGCCCTTCTCCTGCGCCGTTCCACGCGCTTCGAGCTTTGCCTGCCGCATGTGGAAACCGTCCATCGGCACATGGGCGGCAAGGCCCGGCGTCCCGCGGTTCAGCACGCCAACCAGTGCGGCCGCCATCGTGGATTTTCCGACGCCCGGCCCGCCGGCGATGCCGAGCGCAACCCGCCGCCCGCCGGCAACGAGGGCCCGGGCGCGCTCGGTCAGGAGCGCGATCGCGTCCTCGGGCGTGAGGCTCAGTGCTTCGGCGTCGCTGGTCATTCGCACTGGTTATCACCGCAGGGGCGAGGGGTGGAGATCTTCCATGGCGGCATTCGGCATAGGGCGGTCAGCAGTAGTGAAAGTGAACAGGTGTGGCACCACCAGGTCGCGAAACGGCGTGATGGCTCATCGCCGACCGGGTCACCCCGGTAAATGCGGCGTCCCATCCGCGGGTGGGGCAATACTCCGGCAGCAGGATTGGCGAAGGTCCGAGGTTTCAGACCGGCTATCGCGA
>CAYRNE010000180.1:0-6371 GCA_964425245.1 uncultured Devosia sp. | reverse complement strand
TCGGCGGCTTCGTGCAGATCGACGGGCTCACGCAGGACGCCGCGGCCGGCCCGGCCACCGCCTCGGGCACCGGCTGGCTCGCCGGCCCCTATGTCACGGCGCGGCTCGGCTCCAATCTCTATCTCGACCTGCTGGCCGGCGCCGGACGCTCCTCCAACCAGATCAGTCCGCTCGGCACCTATACCGACGGCTTCGACGCCACGCGCTGGCTGCTCAGCGCCGCGCTCGAGGGCGAGTGGAGCGCGGGCAAATGGAGCTTCGTGCCGCGGGCGAGGCTGGGCTTTGTAAGCGAGCGCTCCGATACCTACACCGACAGCCTCGGCGTCGACATTCCCGCCGTCGTGACCGGCAGCGGCGAGGTCAGCATCGGCCCGGGTGTTCGCTACAGCGACACGCTCGGCGACGGAACGATGTTCCAGTTCGCGCTGCGCTTCGACGCGGCAGCCGAGTTCGCCGGGGCGGGACCCACCAATCCGCATGGGCGCGTCGAAGCCGGTATCGGCCTCGGCCTGCCGGGCGGCGCACAACTCGACCTGACCGCCGCCTTGGACGGCATCGGCTCGGCCACGCAGCGCGCCGTGAGCGGCCGCGTCTCGCTCTCGGCGCCCCTGAACTAGCGGCGCGGAGCGCGGCTTGCGCTTGACTTCGGCTGCGGGTTCTGTTCTCTTTTTGTTCCACCGGAATCCGCGCGATGGAAGCTCGGGCGACCATCCTTCATGCCGATCTCGATGCGTTCTACGCCTCTGTCGAGCAACTGCTGAACCCCGCGCTCAGGGGCAAGCCCATCGCGGTTGGCGGCGGCGTTGTGCTCGCCTGCTCCTATGAGGCCAAGAAGTTCGGCGTGCGCGGCGCAATGAGCGGGCGCGATGCAAAGCGCCTCTGCCCCGATCTCATCTTCGTTCCCGGCCATTTCAGCGAGTATCAGCGCCTCGGCGATGCCGCGATCGCCATCCTCGACGACTACACGCCGCTGGTCGAGCGCATCTCGATCGACGAGGCCTTCGCAGATGTCGCCGGCACGGCGCATCTGTTCGGCCCGCCGGCCGCAGTGGCCCAGCTCGTGCGCAAGCGCGTGCGCGACGAGTTGGGCCTGCCCATTTCCATCGGTGTCGCCCGCACCAAGCACCTCGCCAAGATCGGCTCCCAGGTCGCCAAGCCCGACGGGCTGTGCGTCATCGACCCGGCGACCGAGCTCGAATTCCTGCATGATCTGCCGGTCGGGCTGATGTGGGGCGTCGGCCCCAAGACCGAGGCGCGGCTCGCAGCCATCGGCGTCAGCACCATCGGCCAACTCGCCGCGACGCCGGGGCAGTCGCTGGAGCGCCTGCTCGGGCCTGCCGCCAGCGAAAAGCTCAAGGCGCTGTCGTTCAATCGCGATCCGCGTTCGGTCGAGATGGACCGCCGCGCCCGCTCGGCCGGAGCGCAGGCGGCGCTCGGCCGCAAACTGCCAATCCCGTCGGTCATCCGCCCGACACTTCGCATGCTCGCCGACCGCATCTGTTCGCGACTGCGCGCCAAGTCGCTGGCGGGCCGCTGCGTCACTGCGCGCGTCCGCTTCGCCGACATGCACGCGGTGACCCGCAGCCTCACCCTCGACGCGCCCATCGCCGCCACCGGCATCGTCACCGAGATCGCCGAAGACCTCGTCGCTACCGCGCTCGGCGATCATATCGGCGAACGCTACATCACCCTCCTCGCCGTCTCGGTGTCGCATCTCGACTACCAGCCCGTGCTGCAACTCGAACTCAACATGGGCCTCGCCGGCGACGGCCGCCGCCCCGGTACCAAACGCGGCGCCTCCCGCTGGCTCGCCGACAAAGCCATGGACAAGGTGCGGGGACGATTCGGCTGGGAAGCGATCGGCTATGCGAACGTGGTGCTCGAGGGGGTGAAGTCGGTGCCCGACGGCTTCCGGGAACTGGCGGAGAAGGAATTGTAGAATGCGCTTTCTGCCGATCACCCTCGCGCGCTCGCCGCTTGAGCGAAGCCTCACGAGATACGGTCGCCCCGCTCCCGCCTCAGGGCGTGCCGGCCGGGTAGACGCCGAGGAGGTGGAAGTGGTCGGTGAAGAATTGCAGCTCCTCGAAAGCGAGCTGGACGCTGCGGTCGTCGGGGTGGCCTTCGATATCGGCGTAGAACTGCGTGGCGGTGAACGAGCCGTCGAGCATGTAGCTTTCGAGCTTGGTCATGTTGACGCCGTTGGTGGCGAAGCCGCCCATCGCCTTATAGAGAGCCGCCGGAACGTTTCGCACCCGGAAGACGAACGTGGTCTTGACCTTCGCCTTGCCGCCCGGGCGGGGCTCCTTCATCTTCGGCGCCACGACGAGGAAGCGCGTCGTATTGTGCGCTTCGTCCTCGATGTTCGAGGCGAGAACCTCAAGATCGTAGATTTCGCCGGCGTAGCGCGAGGCGATCGCGGCAAGCGAGCGGTCGCCGCGCTGGGCCACCTCGCGGGCCGAGCCTGCCGTATCCACCGCGTTGACGGTCTTGAACCGGTGCTTGGCGAGGAACTTGCGGCACTGGCCGAGCGCCACGCTGAGCGACTGCACGGCCTTGATGTCCTTGAGCGTCGCGCCGCGCACGCCAAGCAGGTTCATCTCGATCCTGAGGAAGTGCTCGCCGACGATGAAGAGGCCGCTCCGCGGCAGCAGATGATAGATGTCGGTGATGCGGCCATAGAGCGAATTTTCCACCGGGACGACGGCATAGTCGGCCTCGCCCCGGTTCACGGCAGCAAGCGTATCCTCGAAGGTGAGGCAGGGAACCGCCCTGCCCCTTGGAAAAACGTCGTGCGCCGCCGCATGACTGAAGGCTCCGGGCTCGCCCTGGAACGCGATCTTGAGCGGCATTTGCTCGGTCCCCCTGAAAGAGGCCCTAAATGGCCCCCGCCCCGCCCCGAGTCAATTGTGGTTCGCGCTCTCGAAGAGACGGATTCGGCAGGCCGCGCGGGGCTTTGTCGCACCTGTGCCGTCCCCCGTTGCGCCCTTCCCTGCGACCGACTATCTTCCGCGCGCATCGGAACAGGGCTCGTGCACTGATGCGGCAAAAGAGCCGATTCTCCTGCTGTTCCGTCAACCGTTCCTGCCGGCGAAAGGCTGAGACACCGCGATGGATTCCTTCGAGCTCAACAAGATCATCGGCGCGATCCTCGGAACGCTGCTTTTCGTGATGGGCGCCGGCTTTCTTGCCGAGGCCATCTACGCGCCGATCGAAGGACGCGGACCGGGCTATTCGCTGCCCGAACCCGAGGTCGCCGAGGCCGGGGGAGAACAGGTCGCCGAGGAACCGCAGGTTTCGCTCGGGACGCTCCTTGCCAGTGCCAATGTCGACCAGGGGCAGTCGGCATCGCGCAAATGCCAGAGCTGCCACAACTTCGATGAAGGCGCCGGCAACAAGCAGGGACCGGTCCTGTTCGGGGTCGCGGGACGCCAGATCGCGAGCGTCGCCGGTTTCTCCTACAGCGACGTGCTCGCCGAGATGGGCGCTGCCGGCGAGACCTGGAGCTACGAAAACCTCGATGGCTTCCTGCTGGCGCCCAAGGATTTCGCGCCGCAGACGAAGATGAACTTCGGCGGCGTCAAGGATCCCGTCGAACGCGCCAACATCATCGCCTATCTCGCCAGCATCTCGCCCGGCGCGCCGGAGTTCCCCGCGCCGGCACCGGCGGAAGGGGAGACGGCCGAAACCGATGCCGCCGCCGTCCCGTCCGACAGCGACGTGAGCGTGCCGACCGAAGCGGAGGCCGTCGAGACGCCCACCGAGACGCAGTCCGAATCGCCGGTCCAGGGCACGCCGATCAGTGAGACCGGCGACTCGGCAGGCGACGCCGAGGCGCAGGGCGAAGACGGCACCGTGCCGGAAATCCCGCCGCAATAACCGCAGCGGCAGGGGCGGACGTATTTCGGGCCGTGCCGAGGGGTGCGGCCCGCGCCATCCGGGGACCCATGGCTGACCTGTTGCTGCACCTCGCCGACTTCGACGAAGCGCGCTGGGCACGTCGCTTCGCGAATGCTCTCCCCGGGCACCGGGTGCTCCGCCGCGGAGACGACTTCGACCCGGCCAGGGTCGACTACATCTTCATCTGGAAGCCGACGCTCGACGCATTCGACGGATTGACCGGCCTCAAGGCCGTGCTTTCCCTCGGTGCGGGCGTGGATGCCCTGCTGCAGCACCCGCGGCTGCCGCCCAAGCCCATCGTGCGATTCGTCGACGACGACCTGACGCAGCGGATGAGCGACTACGTCGTCGCCAACGTCGCCATGCACACCCGGCTCTGGACCCGGTTCAAGCAGGACCAGGAGGCCAAGCGCTGGGTGCAACTCTATCCGCCGGCGGCGTGGACCGTCAGCGTCGGCATCATGGGGCTGGGCGTCCTCGGCATGGACGCGATCCGCCACCTCAGGGTCTTCGGCTACGAGCTGCGCGGCTGGAGCCGGACCCGCAAGCAGGTCGATGGTGTCGAGACCTTTGCCGGCGACGGCGAGCTCGATCGCTTCCTTGCCGGCACGGACATTCTCGTCAATCTCCTGCCGCTCACGCCCGAGACGCACGGCATCCTCAACTACGAGACCTTCCGCAAGCTCCGGCGTGCCGGCCTGACGGACGGGCCTGCGGTGATCAACGCGGCGCGGGGCGGACACCAGCGCGAGGCCGACCTCGTGCGCGCGCTGACCGACGGCACGCTCCGGGCCGCGAGCCTCGACGTGTTCGAGGTCGAACCGCTGCCGAAGCAGAGCCCGCTCTGGGAACTGCCCAACTGCTTCATCACCCCGCACATTGCGGCAGCCTCGAGCGAGACAACCGGCGTTGCCTATTTCTCGCGGGTCATCCTCGAGCACGAGGCCGGCAAGCCGCTGCCGAACGTCGTCGACGTCGAGCGGGGATACTGAGCCCCAAAAAGCTCAGGCTTCGTGCCGGTCACGTCCCGGCGGTGCGACCGGTCGCTCTCAGAAGTACCGCAGTTCCCAGATTTCGGCGTGGAGCTCTTTGCCGAAGCTCTGGTGATCCCATTCCTTGACGATCGAGAAGCCCGCGGCGGCATAGAGCTTGCGTGCCGCCTCCTGCACCGAATGCGTCCAGAGCCGCATGCGCTCGTAGCCGCTGTCCCGCGCGAAGCGAACGCACTGGTCGACCAGCATTCGGCCGATGCCCTGCCCCCGCGCGGCAGGCTCGACATAGAGCATGCGCAGCTGCGCCGAACCCTCTAGCCCGTCGGACGGCATGCAGAAGATCGATCCGGCGATCGTCCCGTTTCGCTCGGCCACCCACAAGGCCTTGGGCGGCGCATCGGGCGCGAAATGATATTCGTTGTAGATGCGGGCGATCAGCGCTTCGAACTCGCCGTTCCAGCCATATTGCTGGTTGTAGAGCAGCCCCTGCCGGTGAATGAGCCAGCCGAGCTCGCCCACCCGGTGCGGGCGCAGGACGACCGGCCCCGGCTCGAGCGTTTCGTCGCCGAGGACGGCGCGGATCGTCAGCATGGCGTCGAGCATCGCGCGGCGGCGCGGGGGATCGACCGGAGCCAGCATCGCGCCGACCACCTCGCGCGAAACCGCGTTTATCCCGCCGTAGGCGTCCTCGCCCGCCGGGGTCAGCGCGAGGCTGTTGCTGCGGCGGTCGGCAGGGTTGGGCGTCAGCGCGACCAGACCCTGATCGACCAGCCGGCGAAGCAGCCGGCTCGCATAGCCGGCATCCATGCCCAGCGCCCGGGAAACGGCGGCAAGGCTCGTGGAACCGCGCGAGGCGATCTCGTGCAGGATCCTTCCCTCCTGAAGGGTGAAGGGGCTCCGGCTGAAATGCTCCTCGAGCAACCCGATCTGGCGCGTATAGAAGCGGTTGAAGGCGCGGGCTTCCGCGATTTCCTGTTGCATCGCTGTCACCGTCAGTTCGATGACATTGGCACTCAGTTGCTTGACTAAGTCAACTATATCGTTGTTTCAGCATGCCATAAACCGCGCGAATCCCCTGGTCGGTGCCTCCGAAGGGGCGACCGGGCCGGGGCTCCGGCGCCCAGGCGAAGATATCGAGGTGGGCCCACGCCCCCGCCCGTTTCACGAACCGCTGCAGGAACAGCGCCGCCGTGACGGAGCCCGCGAACCCGCCCTGCCCGGCATTGTTCACATCGGCGATCTTGGAGGAGATCATCTGTTCGTAGGGTGCCCAGAGCGGCATGCGCCAGAGCGGATCGTCCCAGCGCGCGCCTGACTCCAGCAGAGCCGCCGCGAGGGCATCGTCGGCGGTGTAGAGCGGCGGCAGGTCGGGACCGAGCGCCACGCGCGCCGCACCGGTGAGCGTCGCCATGTCGAGGATCATGACCGGTTCCTCTTCGTCGGCGAGCGCCAGCGCGTCGGCAAGGATTAGTCTGCCCTCGG
>CAYRNE010000179.1:0-6388 GCA_964425245.1 uncultured Devosia sp. | reverse complement strand
CGTGGGCGGCACGGACCTCCTGTTCCTCGCCGGCGGCGGGATCATGGCGCATCCCGGCGGCCCGTCGGCCGGCGTCGCAAGCATCCGCGAAGCATGGCGCGCCGTCGCGGCAGGCGAGGACCTCGAGTTCGCGGCAGGCCGGCACAAGCCGCTCGCGGAGGCCATGGCGCGGTTCGGAGCAAAGCCGTGACGGCCGCCCCGGATTATGCCTGGTACGGCGACGACTTCACGGGCGCGACCGACACGCTGGCGGCGATCTCCTGCCGGGGGCAGCGGGCCTTCCTCTTCCTCTGCGTACCGTCGGCGGAGCACCTCGCGGCTGCCGGTCCGCTCGATGCCATCGGGATCGCGGGCGGTGCACGCACCATGTCCCCTGAAGAGATGCGCGAGCGGCTGCCCGCTGTCGGCCGCTTCTTTCGCGACCAGGGCGTGAGGCTGCTGCACTACAAGTGCTGCTCGACCTTCGACAGTGCGCCGGACGTCGGCAATATCGCTGTCGCGCTCGATACCCTGCGGCGTTTCGTGGAACGCCCGGTCGTGCCGATCGTCGGCGGCCAGCCCTCCCTCGGCCGTTACTGCTCGTTCTCGACGCTGTTTGCGGCGGCGGGAGATCGGGTCCACAGGATCGACCGGCACCCGACCATGAGCCGCCACCCTGCGACGCCGATGCTGGAGGCGGACCTCAGGCGGCATTTCGAGACACTCGGGCTCCCGGGCGTCGGCTTCGTCCACTGGCCGTCCTGCCACGCCGATGCTCTCGGTCAGGCCTGGCGGCAAGCAGTATCCGGCAATCCGCCGGCCGTGCTGCTCGACGTCCTCGACGAGGATCATCTTGGGGCCATCGGTTCGCTGCTGCGGCAGGAAGCCGAAAGCGGGACAGTTCTCGCCGTCGGCGCCAGCAGCGTTGCGGAGGCGTGGTTTGCCCGGTCGTCGCTTCACGAGACTGACGGTGCCGCCCTGGTCGATGGGCCGGTCTTCGCCTTCGTCGGCAGCCTGTCGCCGGTGACGCGCCGGCAGGTGGCCGCGTCGCAGTCCTATCGGATAATCGAGGCCGCCGCAGAGGACGTCTCCGGCGGTGACGGACGGCGCGCTGCGATCGTCGAACAGGCCGTGGCCGCGCTCGCCGAGGGTGACAATGTCATGGTCACGACGGCGCCGCTCGAGGGGCCGGCGCCGCACTCGGTGGCACGCGGCCTCGCCGATTCCAGCGCGGCGCTCATCGATGGGATCGTGCGCGGCTCCGGGGTCCGCCGCATCGCCATTGCCGGCGGCGACACCTCGACCAGCGCGGTCACGACTCTCGGCTTTTGGGGCCTTGCCTATCACGGCCTCGCCTCGCGCGGCGCAACGGTTTGCCGCGGCCGCCACGACAATCCGCAGCGGGACGGCATGCTGCTGCTGCTCAAGGGGGGCCAGATGGGCGACGACCTGGTGTTCGAGACATTTGCCGGGCCCCGCTCCGGCACCATTGCGCGGCTGCAGGCCGCCGCCGCCACCTAGACAGCAATTCCACGGAACAGGAGGACACGAACAATGAACGCCATCGTCACCCAGCCCAAGGTCCATGCGGAATGGACCGGCGGCTTCTGGAAGGAGCGCTGGGACGTCTGTCGCGACCGCATGGTTCCGCATATGTGGAACATCCTCAACGACGAGAAGCTGAGCCACTGCTGGCAGAACTTCCTGATTGCCGCGGGCGAGGCCGAGGGCGATCACTCGGGCCCTCCGTTCCACGACGGCGACTTCTACAAGTGGCTGGAGGGCGCGATCCGCGTCTACGGCAACACGGACAACAAGGAGTGGAACGATCGCTTCGACTACCTGATCGACATCATCGCGCGCTGCCAGCGCGAGGACGGCTACATCTTCACCTACCACACCATCAAGGCGAAAAAGGGCGAGCACTACGAGCCGCTCAGCGTCGACGGCAATTTTGAGGTCTATAACCTCGGCCACCTGATGATCGCCGCCATCGTGCACCACAGCGTCACCGGCAAGACGAGCTTGCTCGAAGTGGCCGAGAAAGCGGCGGCTTACCTGCACTCGGTCTTCCCCGATGTCGAGCATGCGCTCAAGCACACGGCCATCTGTCCGACCCACTACATGGGTCTTGCGCACCTGCACGAGCATACCGGCAAGGAGGAGTACATCGAGCTGCTCGATGTGCTGATCCAGCTTCGCGACCGGGCGCCGAACCCCTCGGACGACAACCAGGACAAGGTCCCGACGAAGGAGCAGCGCGAAATCCTCGGCCACGGCGTGCGCTCGACCTACTTCTACGCCGGCCTCACCGACCTCTATCGCGAGAAGGGCGATGAGGACTACCGCCATGTGCTCGAAGCGGTGTGGAACGACCTCGTCACCAAGAAGATCTACATCCACGGGGGGTGCGGCGCCCTCTACAGCGGCACCTCGCCCTACGGCCGCGTGCTCCTCAGGGAGACCGCGATGACCCACCAGTCGTTCGGGCGTGCCTACGAGCTGCCGCAGACCGCGGGTTACAACGAGACATGCGCCTCGATCGGCAATTATCTCTGGAACTACCGCATGGCCCGGACCTTCGGCGAGGGCAAGCATGGCGACTACATGGAGCGGGCGCTCTACAACAGCATCCTCTCCGGCGTCGATCTCGACGGCGATTCGTACTTTTACCAGAACGCGCTGCGCGTCCGTCACGAGATCCCGTATTACCTCCGCTGGGATCGGCACCGCACAAACTACCTGACGTCGTTCTGCTGCCCGCCCAACGTGGTCCGCACCATCGCGCGGTCGCCGGATCATATTGCCATCGCGCATGGCGGCGGCGTGGCCTTCCTGATCTACGGCGACAGCCGGGTCGGCCTCGAGCTCGAAACCGGCGAGCCTGTCCGGTTCAAGATGACCTCGGACTATCCCTGGGACGGCGAAATCGAGGTCGAGGTCGAACACGCCCCAAGCGGACGATCGTTCCCGGTCAAGCTGCGCATTCCCGAATGGGCGCGCTCGTTCACGGTCTCGGTCAACGGCGATGCCCAGTCGCTCGAGGCGAAGGACGGCTTCATCACCATCGACCGGGCATGGAAGGCGGGCGATTCGATCAAGCTCGACCTCCCCATGCAGATCGAGTTCATGGAGAGCCACCCCATGGCCGAGGAGCAGCGCAACCACCTGGCGCTGATGCGCGGCCCGATCCTGTTCTGCGTCGAAGGCCAGGACGTCCCGAGCGCCGACGACATCGAGCAGATCTACATCGCCCCCGATGCGACGTTCACCTTCACGAAGCAGGACGTCGGCGGGGTGGAGCTCGGCGTGCTCAAGGGCGAGCTGCACGTGCGCAAGAACGGCACGTTCGGCAAGGACGAGCTCTACCGGCCGCTCGGCTCGACGACGTTCGAGAAGGTCGATGCAACGCTCGTGCCCTACTTCGCCTGGGACAACCGCGAGCATGGCGAGATGACCGTTTGGCTGCCGCTCCTCCCGCAGCACTGAACGGGCATGCGGCCGCCGGGATCAACCGTTCCGGCGGCCGCCGATCTTTTCGGCTACGGCCGCAACGTTCCGCGCCACATGCGCGGCCAGCCTCTCGGCGCTGCGCGTCGACCCCGCGACCGCGACATGCGGGGTAATCACCACATTGGGCATCGACCAGAGCGGGTCCTCCGGCGGCAAAGGCTCGGGGTCGGTGACATCGAGGCCAGCCCCTCCCACCTGCTCCGAGCGGAGCGCATTGACGAGCGCGGGCTGGTCGACCAGCCCGCCACGGGCGAGGTTGACCAGATAGGCGCCGCGGCGCATGCGGGCGAAGCGCGCGGCGTTCATGATGTGACGGGTCTCCGGCGATAGCGCGAGCGACAGGAACACGAGGCCGGCGCGCGGCAGGACCGCGTCGAGCTCGGCGAGCGGCAGCACTTCGCTACAGTTCGGGTCCGGCTTCGGCGTCCGCGTGACCGCGATGACGTCCATGCCGAAGGCTCGGGCCCGCCTCGCGAGGTCACGCCCGATGGCGCCGAGCCCGAGGATCAGCGCCGTGTCGCCTTCGAGCGGCCGCCGCGCGAGCGCCAGCGATGCGGCCCAGTCGCCTTTCGGCGTTGCGGCAATCGTCTGCGGAAGGCCGCGACAGAGGGCGAGCGCCAGCGCCATGCCGTGCTCGCCGATAGCCGGAGCGAGCGCGTCGCCTATGCCGAAGAGCTCCAGCCGATCCGGCAATCCGGCCGCGAGGAGCCGCTCCCGGCCGGCGCTCAGGAACTGGAACCACTGCACCGGGCTCGCTTCGATCGCCGGCGCCAGCTCCTTCGCCTGTTCGGGGGCGCAATCAGACGCGACCAGCATCTGTGCCCCGGGCAGGGCCTCGATCACGGCCTCGAGCGACGGGGCCAGCACCAGGTCGATCGGCAGCGCGGCGAGCGCCGAGACGATCTCGTGCCGGGCGAAGTGGTTTTTGGTCCAGAAGAGGACGCGCACATCTGCCTCCGCTCGTTCGGTGCGGCCGGAGACCGGCGTCGCGCTACTTCACGGCGCCGGCAGTCAGCCCCGAGATAACGTACCGCTGCAGGAGCAGATAGACGATGATGATCGGGATGCTCGCGAGCGTCGCGCCCGCCGCGATCATGCCGCGGTCGATGGAATAGCGGCCGATGAAGAACAGGATGCCGGTCGAAATCGGACGCAGCCCCTCCCCCTGCCCATAGAGCAGCGGGATGATGAACATGTTCCAGGAGATCATGAACTGGAAGACGCCGAGCGTCAGCAGGCCCGAGCGCGCCATCGGCAGCATGACCAGCCAGAAGACCTGCCACTCGTTGGCCCCGTCGAGCCTGGCGGCCTGGGCGATCTCCTGCGGCAGCCCGCGGAAGAACGCCCGCATGAGGAAGATGCCGAAGGCGAGGCCGACCGCGATGCCGGGCACGATGATGCCGCCGTAGTTCCCCAGCAGGCCGAGATCGCGGACCTGGTAGTACTGCGGGATCATGATGGCCTGGATCGGCACCATGATGCCCAACAGGAAGAGCGGAAAGATGAATTTCTCGCCCGGCACGTTGAGCGTGCCGAGCGCATAGCCCGCCGCGCTGCACAGAACGAGCACGATCGGCACGATGATGGCGCAGTAGAGGAACGAGTTGCCGATATACTGGCTGAAGCGCCCGGTCGTCCACGCCTTGAGCAGGTTGCCCCATTGCGGATCGCTCGGCAGCGCGAAGGGATCCAGCATGATCTCGGCCGGTGTCTTCAGCGCCGATCCCCAGAGCCAGACGAACGGCAGGATGAAGAGCACCGCGAAAAGGATCAGAATGGCATACTGGACGATTCGCGCCGTGACGTAGGACGGCGCACCGAGAATTGCGTTCATTACTGCTGCCCCGCTGCGCCGCGCTCGCGCAGGTTCACGGTCGCCACCGAGACGATAAGGGCGAGCGCCGCCAGAACCAGTGAGATTGCCGACCCATAGCCGGCCTCGTTCTCGACGAAGGCCTTCTGATAGGCGTAGGTCGCAAGAAGCTGGGTCGAGTCGTTGGGTCCGCCATGGGTCATCACCCAGACAAGATCGAAGCCCTGCAGACCGTGGACGAGCAGCAGCACGGTCACGAGCGTGATTGCGTTCGAAAGCTGCGGCACGACGACGAAGCGGAAGCGTTGCCAGGCATTGGCTCCGTCGATACGGGCGGCATCGAGCAGGTCGCCGTCGACGTTCTGCAGCGCAGCCACGAAGATGACGAATGACAGGCCCATGTGTGACCAGATGGACGCTGCGAGCACGGCATAAAGGGCGATGTTCGGGTCGCCCAGCCAGCCGAGCGCCAGATGTTCCAATCCGACAGTCGTGAGGAAGCGGTTGAGGATGCCGAACAGCGGACTGTAGATCCAGATCCAGACGACGCCGACGACGACGGCCGGCAACACCAGCGGCAGGAAGAAGATGGTGCGGAAGGTCATGAAACCGCGCGGGCGGTTCCATACGAGCATGGAGAGGCCCAGCGCCAGCGCCAGTTCGACGACGGTGCCGAGCGCCACCCATATAGCGGTATGCCAGAAGGCACCCCAGAAAAGCGGGTCCGTCGCCATGCGGATGAAATTGTCGAGGCCGACGAACGGAAGGTCGGCGGTCGCGCCGTTCCAGCTCGTCAGGCTGAAATAGGCGGTGCGGATGAGCGGAATGAGGACGAAGTAGGCATAGAAGGCGAACGGCACCACCAGCAGCAGGTAGCCGAAAACGTAGCGCTGGCGGCTGGCGCTGTCGCGCCCCCCCGCCCCGCGAGCCCCCGGTGCGACAGGGCCCGCCCTATCGGACGACACCGGCGCTGCTGGATGCACCCGCGTCTGCGCCGCGGCTGGGCGAGCACACCGACTTGTATCGCCGAAATAGCGTTCCGTGCGGCGAAAGTGGACTTCCAGCGACCCGGAATGCTATTTC
>CAYRNE010000178.1:0-6402 GCA_964425245.1 uncultured Devosia sp. | reverse complement strand
GGCAGGGCGCCGCGGCGGCCGGTGCGGGCGCCGTGGGTCTGGTTGCGGGCGGCAGCGCCATGGCCCACGAGGACGCAGGCAGCATCGTCTGGGACTACGAAGCGGACGTCGTCGTCCTGGGCGGCGGCGGTGTCGGCCTCGTTGCTGCGGTGCGCGCACGCGACCTTGGGGCGAGCGTGCTCGTTCTCGAGCAAAACTTCGATATCGGCGGCAAGCTGAGCCACTCGGGCGGCTGGACTTCGCTGGGTGGCGGCGATGCCATCCAGGAGCGCGACCGTCTGGGCCTCGATCCGGAGAACCTGGGCCTGACCGCGCCCCTTGCTCCTCCCGAGGACCTGACCGACGATCCCGACACCTTGTTCCGTGATGTGACCGATTGGTCGGTGGTCAATGACGGCGGGGTCGCCGAGTACCGCTACAACGACCGCGAGCTGCATCGCGCCTGGGCCGACAATACCGTGGCCGTGCGCCAGTTCCTCATGGACAATCACGTCCGCTTCTCGCGTGTCGCGGGAACCCACTATGGCGGCGGCATGACCAAGGCGCGCGCGCCCTGGGCGATCATGAAGCTCGCGGACGTGACCGATATCGAGGCCGGCACCATCACCCGCGAAGATGCAGGCGATGCGGTGGCGGAAGTCTCCTCGCCCTTCAACCCGCAGGCTTTGGGCCCGGGACCCTCGGCGGCGGGTTTCGGCGCCCCCGGTTCCGTCTATGGCGGCTTCGTCATCGCCCGTTCGCTCGAATATAGCGGCCGCCAGAAGGGCGCCAGGTTCATGCTCAACCGCCACATGGACGGAATCATTCGCGAGAACGGCGATTCCGGCCGCGTCATCGGCGTCAAGGCGAGTTACACGCCGCGCTTCGATCCACGAACCGGCGAACGCCTCGAAAGCTACTGGAGCGACGGCAACATCGACGAGCGCAAGGACGTGATCTTTGTCCGGGCCCGCAAGGCGGTTATCGTCGGAACTGGCGGCTACATGGGCAATATCCCCTTCCGCACCATGTTCGACCCGCGCATGAGCGAGCCCTCGATCCAGTATGGCGACGTGCTGATGGGCCCGCGGCACGAGGACGCGAGCGGCATCATCGCCGGCATGAAGGTGGGCGCCGCGCTGTCCGGGCTCATGCAGCCCTACGGCTACGATCTCGCGAACCCGAGCCTTGTCGCGACCATCGGCACCAGCGCGGTGTACGAAGCTGTTTATCCCGGTCATCCGGTCGCCCCGTTCGCAGCGGTCGGCATTCCGGTCGGCTTCCCCGGCTTCGAACACCTGATCGCGGTCAACCAGGTGGGCAGGCGCTTCTACAACGAGAGTTCTCCTGCCACCGAGAGCTCGACTCATGCGGCCTATCCGCCCGGTTCGGGCGGTACCCGGGTGCCGTTCACGCCGCTCGACTGGCGCAATGCCAGCCCGCAACACATTCGGCAGAGCTACAACGAGACCGCCATGCACCACGCGGCCCTCGCGATCAACGAGGGCTCGCGCGCGCCGGACTACAATTCGGGCCCGGTGTGGGCGATCTTCGATCAGGCAGCGGTCGATCGCAACGGCTGGGAACTTCGGCCGCCTTTCATCGCCGACCCGCCCGATGGCAACTTCTTCATGGCCGATACCCTCGAAGAGCTTGCCCGGCTCGTCCTGCAGAACAAGTACCAGCGCATGCCGCTCGAGTACCTGGTGGAGACGGTGACGAAGTACAATGCATCGGCCGATGCCGGGGTCGACGAGGAATTCGAGAAGCCGGTTCTGCACCGCATCGACACGCCGCCCTTCTACGCCGCCATCATCCCGGTCGCGGTCAACGATTCCTATGGCGGGCTCAGGATCAACGGCAAGGCTCAGGTCATCGACCTCTACGGCCAGGTGATCCCCGGACTCTATTCCGGCGGCGAGGCCAGCGGCGGGGGGCGCCAGCATGGCATCGGCCGCGCTACCGTGACCGGCTACATCGCGGCCACCCATGCGGTGCACGAGCCGACCGCATGAGTTGAAACTGATCCCGCCGGAGGGACGTTGGTTCCGCCGGCGGGGGCGAAACGGAGGCGATGATGACCCGAGCGGACGGACGGATGCACGCACCTGCCGCGGTGTTCACGATTGCGGCGGCGCTGGCGCTCAGCCTGGCTCTGCCGAGCGCCGCACAGGACGCGCCTGCGGCGGACCCTGCCGACGAGGCGCAGCAGGTCGAGGATGTTACCGCACAAGCCAACGACGCCCCCGCGCCCGACGCGGATGCGCTTCTTGCCGGCAAGCGCCTCTATGCGGATGCGGCCTGTGCCAATTGCCACGGCAATCGCGGCCAGGGCGGTGGCGGCGTCGACTTCCCTGACGGCCCCTCACTGCGGACAAGCGGCCTCGACAAGGAAACGATGGAACTTGTCATCAGCTGCGGCATTCCGGGCACCCGCATGCCGGCCTGGCTGAAGGGTGCCTATACGGAGACGGAGTGCTACGGCGAGCCGATCGGACCGCATCCCGCGGGAACGATCGTTACCGGCATCTTTTCCGAGGAGGAGATCTCCACCCTGGTCGACTATATCATCGCGGAGTTCCAGCAGCCGGCTCAGGCGCAATAGCCGGCGCCGGCCGGGCCGGCAGGCAGCATCGTTCTGTTCTCGATTGCGCAGGCCCGGGCAGGCCTCATTGAGGGTCCACCCACGGGCAGCGGGTGAACCTGTTATGATTTCTCCGCCGGCACGATGCTGATGCCGCCATTGCTCTCGAGGATCGCGAACTTGATCTGATCGAGCCGTTCGAGGCCTTGCAGCTCACGCGCCGACGAGAGGATGTCGTCCACCCCGATGCGGGCCCGGCGCATCGCCCGCCAGTCCGGCTTGCCGTTGCTGACCAGCACGGTCGGGCTGCCGTCGAGGACCAGCGCCAGGGGCGGCAGCAGCTCCTTGATATATGAGAGCCCGATGTCGATCGTGAACAGCACGGTGATGAGGGCGACCGCGTTGACGATCGAGAAATCGTCGCCGAGCAGGGCCTGCTGCGTCGTCTCGGCGACGATAAGCAGCAGCACGAAATCGAAGGGCGTCATCTGCGCCAGCGTGCGCCGGCCGGATAGCCGGGTGATGAGCAGCAGGAAGACGTAGATCGTTGCACCGCGCAGGACCGATTCCATGAGACGCTCCTCAGGGCAGGACGATGGTCGTGAGGCGCACCGGCTCGCTGTCGTCGACGGCGATTGTGTAGTCCGCGATGCCGGGGTTGCTTGGCCTTATGTTGAGCACTGCAGGGCCGCCCGCACCTCCCTCGAAGGCGAACGCCATTCTGTGACCGGCCTCCGTCACGACGACGGACTCGGGCAGCGGCTGAACCGAATCGATGGCGAAGTGTTCGGCGAAGCCGGTCCCCAGCGTCAGCGTATGGGAGCCGCCCCCGGCGCCGAAGACGACCCGCAACTCGTCGTTCGCGAGCCAGCGCGTGACGCGCGGATAATCGACCGCAGCGGCCCCGAAGCTTTGCCGTGCCTCGGAGAAGGGACCGCCGGCTCCCAGAAAGCCGAGCAGGGCCGCGATGACAACGAGCGCAAAGCCGCACCAGGCGATCCGCTCGACCGTCCACCAGGTTTCCTGAAATGGCCGGAACTCATCGATCTGGAGCCCGTCAGCGCGAATCGAGGGCACATTGCCGCCCGATTCGGGCGGCTGCTCCTTGGACCCTTTCCGGGTCAATTGTCACTCCTACCGCTCGCAGCGATCAGCAAGCAGAAAACTCGCTGGTGAGCCACAGAGTTCCGCGGACGACGTGCGGCAGGCGTGCTCAGTCGTAGGTGTCTTCTTCAGCGCCCGCCGTCGCGAAGCCCGCCGCGCCGGGAAGATCGCGGCCCTTGTATTCCTCACGCCTGATCTCGTCGTGCCGCGTGTCGGGTCGGGGCCTCTTGTCGTGTTCCGGTGTCGCCGAAACCGGCTTGCCCTTGCCGGATCGCGGCTCGCGGCTCACGCCGACCTTCGGCTTCTTGTCCATGGTCGAGTCCTCCTTGACGCGAGCAACGCGCCGTCCGACCTTGCGTTCCGCCGCCGTTCGAAACGGATACCGAGAGCATGGAAGCCAGCAGTCGCGCCGCGGATGCGGGGCTCGAATCGAACGCCGTCGGTGAACTGATCGGCTCGGGCAAGGTCGCCGACGTCCACGCCTTCGGCGCGCGCGCCGTCAAGCTCTACAGGGCCGGGCGGCCGAAGGCCGATGCCTTCACCGAGGCGGCGATGCTTGCCTTGGTCGAGACGCACCGGCTGCCGGCGCCCCGGGCTTATGCCGTCGGCACTTTCGACGGCCGCTGGGGCCTCGTCATGGACCGCATCGCCGGCCCGACCCTCGCCGGGTTCGCGCTTGACGATGCGTCCCGCCTCGCCGCCTGCCTGAGCGAACTTGTGCGGTTGCAGTTGCTGCTGCACGCCGTGGCGGAGCCGCGGCTGCGCCCGCTGAAGGGCCGCCTCGCCGCCAACATCGCGCGCGCGCCGATGCTCGCGCCCGCCGAGAAGGACCGCCTGCGCGCCGTGCTCGCCGGCCTGCCCGACGGCGAGCATATCTGTCATGGCGATCTTCACCCCTACAACATTCTCGGGGAGCCCGGGCGGACCACCATCATCGACTGGATGGACGTGACGGCCGGGCCGCCCGCGGCCGACGCCTGCCGTACCTATCTTCTGCTCTCGGGCGGCGCCCCGGCACTGGCCGCCCCCTATCTTGCGGCCTACGAAGCGGCGAGCCGCATCCCGCGCGCGGCGATCCTCGCGTGGCTCCCGGTGACCGCCGCAGCCCGGCTCTGCGAGGACGTTCCGGCCGAGCAGGAGCGCCTCCTCGAACTTGCGCGAGGCGGCTGAGGTACGCACCTCGACGTCAGCGGAAACGCGGTCTAAGAAAGTGTCTTCCTGCCGTACCGGCGCGCACGTCCACTGAGGGGAACTCTGCTTTGAAGATCACGTCCGTCAAGACCGCGGCGACGCGCGGTCACTGCATGTCGCTCTGGGTGAAAATCGAAACCGATGCCGGAATCACCGGCCTCGGCGAATGCGTGCACGGCGAATACGAAGCGATCGCAATCATCAAGCACCTCGAGTCGCGCCTTGTCGGCAAGGACCCCTTCGCGATCGACGCCATCTTCGAGGACACGCGGCGTGGCCATGTTTTCCAGGGTGGTGCGGGAGGCGCGATGATCACCGCGCTGACCGGCATCGAAATCGCGCTCTGGGACTTGAAGGGCAAGGCCCTCAACGTCCCGATTTACGAATTGATGGGCGGCAAGTTCCGCGACAGGATTCGTGTCTATGCCGATTGCGAAGTCTCTCCCGGCCTCGATTTCGACGACACCAAGCGCGTCATCGACGGTATCCTCGAGCGCGGCTTTACGGCGCTCAAGATCGACCTCGATATCTTCGCTTATGGCCACACCGGCAAGGAGACGGAACACTACATCAAGGACCGCTTCAACATGACGCCCAACCGGTGGGAGCACGACCGCATGGTGCGGCTCGCCGAGATGGTCGTGGAGCTTGCCGGACCCGAGGTCGAAGTCGCCTGCGACCTCCATACGCGGCTCGACAAGCATTCGGCGATCCGCCTCGCCCGCGATCTTGAACACCTCAAACTGATGTGGCTCGAAGAGCCGATTCCGCCCGAGAACGTCGACACCATGCGGGAGATCACCGCAGCGACCTCGACCCCGATCTGCGCCGGGGAGAACCTCTATCTCCGCCACGGTTTCCGCGATCTCATCGAAAAGCACGCGGTCGACATCATCATGCCCGACATTCCCAAATGCGGCGGGCTCAGCGAATGCCGCAAGATCGCGAACATGGCCGAGATCTACTCGATGCCCTTCGCGCCGCACAACGTCTCCTCGCCCATCGGCACCATGGCCTCGGCCCACGTCTGCGCCACCGTTCCCAACTTCCTGATTCTCGAATTCCACTGGACCGAGCGCGACTGGTGGTCGACGGTGATCAAGGAGAAGCGCGACATCATCAAGGACGGCTATATCGAGATCTCCGATGCCCCCGGCATCGGGGTGGAGCTGGACGAGGAAGTCGCGAAGGCCCACCAGTATCCCGGGACCACCTGGTTCGAGTAGCAAGGTCGCGCGCGCCGCATGTCTTCCTACGCCCGCTACGAGAGCCTCGCCGGCAAGGTGGTCTTCATCACCGGCGGCGCCTCCGGCATTGGCGCCGATATCGTCCGCGCCTTTCGCCACAACGAGAGCAGGGTCGCCTTCGTCGACATCCTCGAAGCCGAGGGCGAGACGATCGCGGCGGAAACCGGCGCGCTGTTCATCGCCTGCGACATCACCGACACCGAAGCGCTGCGAAAGGCCATTGCGCGGACCCGTGACGAACTGGGGCCGGTGGGCGTGCTGGTCAACAACGCCGCCAACGACGAGCGCCGGCCGATC
>CAYRNE010000177.1:0-6483 GCA_964425245.1 uncultured Devosia sp. | reverse complement strand
CTGCTCTACCATCTGAGCTATGCACCCGGTCCGGGCGCGGACATAGCAAAGGCATTTCTGCCTGTCCAGCGTCGGAGAACGGGTGCCCGCGGTTCCCAATTCGGCATCGTTTGCTAGAAATCCCCCACGAATCCAACGTCAAGAGTGATCCCGGAAAGGAAGCGCCGGAAGATGGAACAGGCACAACTTCTCGTCACCGATACCTCGGTCTGGCTTCTCGACAATGCTCTCAACCTCGTCACGGCGCTCGTCGTCCTGATTGGCGGATGGACCGCGGCGAGCTTCCTGTCCCGTCAGGTGACGCACGTCCTTCCTCATACGCGCCGGATCGATGCGACGATCACCCCGGTCATCGCTCAGGTGGTCCGCTACGGCGTGCTGGTCGTCACCATCGTCATCGTTCTCGCCCAGTTCGGGGTGAACATCGCGTCCATTCTTGCCGTGCTCGGTGCCGTCGGACTTGCCGTGGCCCTGGCGCTGCAAGGCACCCTGTCGAACATGGCCGCCGGAATCATGATGATCTGGCTCAGGCCGTTCAACGTCGGCGAATATGTCGACGCCGAGGGTACGGCGGGGACGGTCGTCGAAATCGGCCTCTTCGCCACCCGCCTCAGGACCTACGACGGCATCTTCGTCTTCGCACCGAACGCCAAGCTGTGGAATTCCAGAATCCTGAACTACACCCGCGAAAAGACCCGCATGGTGGAAACAAAAATCGGCATCGCCCATAACGCCGACATCGCGGCGGCGCGGGAAGCATTGTTGAGCGTTGCGGGCGACGAACGCGTGCTTCGCGACCCCAAGCCGGCCGTGTTCGTCTCCTCGCTCGACACGAACGCCGTTGTGCTCTGCCTACGCAGTTGGGTCAAAGGCAGCGAATGGTGGCAGTGCGACGTGGATTTTCGCGAGGCGGCCAAGCTGCGGCTCGATGCCGCCGGCGTGGAGATCCCTCACAACAAGCTCGATATCCACTTGCGGGAGGGATCCGGCAACCTGCCCACCGCGGCCTGATCGTCTCATCATTCTGTATGATTTTCTATGATCTTTTCGATTGGGATCAGCCGATCGGCGGCAGTGTGGTATGCGAATGTCCGTATTAAGCTGGACAAATTGTGGAGAACGACGAACTCACCGCGCGCGGCAAACAGCTCGCCTGGATTCAGGCGATCCTTGCCAAGCTCAGATGGACGCCGACGCGGCTGGCCCGCGAAGCGAAGATCAGTCAATCAACCCTTGCCAAGTTTCTGGGTGACCCGCTGAACAGCGCGCACCTCTCGCTGAGATCGGTGGAAAAGATCGCCCAGGTTTCGCCGCTGCCGCCCTACGCGACCGACTCGCCCCAGCATGGCCGGGGGTTCAGCGAGTCGGACGCGAGCCCATTCGATGCCCAGGGGGACGATCCTGCCACCGCGGCGATTGTGGCCGCGAAGGGCGGAAGAAATCACATCGATCCCTGGGTGTTGCGCACCCGTGCGCTCGAAGCGGCGGGCTACTTGCCAGGGGACGTGCTTATCGTCGACCTGAACCAGGTTGCCGCCGACGGCGACGTGGTCTGCGCCCAGGTTTACGATCGGTCCGGCAATGCCGAGACCTTGTTTCGCATCCTCGAGCGTCCATTTCTCGTCGCCGCGACACTCGAACGCCGGCCCACGAAGCCGCTGCTTGTGGACGACGAACAGATCGTCATCCGGGGTGTCGTCGTCGCTTCGGTGCGGTCGCGGTCTGGTCCGGCCGGCATCTGACCAACCGCAGAAAACTGCCGGATTCGCTGCACGCGAGTTCCTTGACATCCATGAAATTCATCATAAGTTGCCCGCCTTGCTTGGAGGAGGGTCCGCGCGCAGCGCGGACGAAAAAGGGGGCCGCTGAATGAAGTCACTTCGCGAATTGTTGCAGGAGTTCGACGAGCTGGGCGAAGCGGGGTTCAGCAGTCCTCACGATTTCACGCTTCGGCAGCGCAAACTCGAGAACTGGGCCAGCAAGGCCCGGGACGCGATCGCGGAGCTCGTGAGAGCCAATGCCGAAAGCAATGCCGATGCGGCCGACGCCGAGCGAAATCTGAGCCGGACCGGGTCGTAGCCACGGAGCGGCCACGACCCTGAGTTGCGGGGCGCTACTTGGCGACCACGCTTCCCTTCATCATCGGGTGGAATTCGCAGATATAATCGAAGGTGCCGGCGCTGCCGATGGTCACGGTGGCGCTGTCCCCCTTGTTCAGCCGCCCGGTGTCGAACGATCCGTCGTTCGCGGTCGCCGTATGGGGCGCTGTATCCTCGTTGGTGAAGGTTATGGTGTCGCCCGCCGCGACGTCGATCGTCGCGGGCTCGAACTTGAAGTCCTTGATCGCCACGGCGTGATCGGCGGCCAGCGCCGAAAGCGGGAACAGGATTGTTATCCCGGCGGCTGCGGCAGCAATCTTCAGATTGATCATGGTGTCTCTCCGGTGTTTCGGTCTGCGGCATGTCAACACCGCAGACCCGCGGATAGTCCCCGCTTCAGCTCGCGGCGCTTTCCATGGCGCCCTGCGCCGCCGCCCCGCGCTCGATGAGCAGGCGGTTGTAGGCGTTGAGGTAGGCGCGGGCGGAGGCGACGAGCGTATCGGGCTCAGCGGCGTTGCCGGAAACGATCCGGCCGTTCATTTCGAGGCGCACGTGGACGCTTGCCTGGGCATCGGTACCGCCCGTAACGCCGTCGACGGCGTAGAGAACGAGATGCGGATCGCTGCCCACGACCTGCTTGATTGCGTTGAAGATCGCATCGACCGATCCAGTACCGTCGTAGGCCGCCTCGGCCGGCTCGCCGTCGATCGTCACCTTGAGGGTACAGCGATGGACGCCGCCGGTCTTCGAGACCACCTCCATGTCGACCAGCTTCACGCGGTCGCCGAGTGAACCGACTTCGTCATCGACCAGCGCGATGATGTCGGCGTCGTAAACGTGCTTCTTCCGGTCAGCGAGATCCTTGAACCGGACGAACGCCTCTTGGAAGGCATTATCGCCGAGGTCGTACCCGAGCTCGCGCAGCTTGTCCTTGAAGGCGGCGCGGCCGGAATGCTTGCCCATAACCAGCGTGGTTTCCTTTATCCCCACGCTTTCCGGCGTCATGATCTCGTACGTCTGGGCGTTCTTCAGCATGCCGTCCTGATGGATGCCGCTCTCGTGCGCGAAAGCGTTCTTGCCGACGATCGCCTTGTTGAATTGCACCGGGAAGTTGGAGGCCGCCGAGACGACCTTGCTTGCGCGCGCCAGATGCGTCGTTTCGATGCCGGTGAAATAGGGCATGGCGTCGGCGCGGGTTCGCAAGGCCATCACCACCTCCTCGAGCGCCGCGTTGCCGGCGCGCTCGCCGAGGCCGTTGATCGTGCACTCGACCTGGCGCGCGCCGCCGCGGACGGCCGCCAGCGAATTCGCAACCGCGAGCCCGAGATCGTTGTGACAGTGCGAGGAGAAGATCACCTTCTCCGCGCCGGGCACCCTCCCGATGATCGAACGAAACATCGCCTCGTGTTCGTCGGGCACGGCATAGCCGACCGTATCGGGCAGGTTGATCGTCGTTGCGCCGGCCTTGATGGCGAGTTCGACGCAGCGTGCGAGGAAGTCGATCGGGGTGCGGGTTGCGTCCATGGCGCTCCACTCGACATTGTCGATCAGGTTGCGCGCCTGGGTGACCGTGGCCGTGACGATCTCGAGCACTTCCTCCTCGCTCTTGCGCATCTGGTGTGCGAGATGGATCGGCGAGGTCGAGACGAAGGTATGGATGCGGCCCCGTTTGGCGTGACGCACCGCCTCCCCTGCCCGGGCGATATCACCCGGTATGGCGCGCGCCAGGCCAGCGACGACCGCGTTCTTAACCTGCTTCGCCACGGCAACGACCGCCTCGAAGTCGCCGTTCGAGGCAATCGGAAAACCGGCCTCGATAATGTCGACGCCCATCTCGTCGAGCGCCTCGGCGACCTGGAGCTTTTCCTCGAGCGTCATCGTGGCGCCGGGGGACTGCTCGCCGTCCCTCAGGGTGGTGTCGAAGATGAATACCCGCTCGCGGTTGCTGCGGCTTTCGTCTGCCTGGCTGGTCATTTCGGTCTTCCCATCAAGCGGCCGGGACGATCATGCCCTCGCGGCCGGACAAATTTGTGTCGGCTTACCATTCGCTCCCCTGACCACCCGCCCGCAATCGCGAGCCGCCGGTACTCAGGGGCTGATAAGAAGGAGAAGCAGGAGCGCGGGAAGGAGGAGCAGCGCGGCCGCAAGCGCCAGCCGGGCCTGGCGGACCCGTTCGACGGCGGCAAGAGCAATGGCGCGCTGGCGCATGGAAGACCTCAATTAGCGCCGATACTGATCGAAATGGCGCGCCAAAGCAAGGGCTTGCTGGCCTGTCCTTACTCGAAGGCAAAGACGGCCGCGAAGACGATGGCCAGCATGAGGAGCCCGTTGATCCGGCCAACGAGGCCCGATCGCCGTCCTGCCTCGGCGTCGCCCTCCATGCTGCGTTTCATGTTGATGCCGGCATAAATGACACCCGCGAGGAGCGCGGCGACGAGCACCATCTTGATCCAGAACCAGGTGTTTGCGCCGCCAAGTCCGCCCCGCAGGAAGAGGATCAGCGGCCCGGTGACGATCAGCGTTCCGAGGCCCGCCCGGCTTACGGTCGAGATGCCCTTCATGACGGCAAGGAGCGTCGGACGCGTTTCAGGCGCTGCCGACGCCATCCTGCTGCCCACGACCGGCATGCCGAACACCGCTGCGCCGCCCGCCGCCAGCGCCACGAAATGCAGCCAAATCAGAATGTTGATCAGGATTTCCACGGCGCGCCCTCCCCTGTGCCAGACTCGGCGATCATAGCACCCGAGTCAGGCATCGCGGAACCGTTGCGGCTGCTCTCCGCTGCAGGCGTCAGCCGAAGCGGTTGTTGCGCGGAAAGCCCTGCGGCGCGATTCGTCCTGCCTGCGCCCGTTCGCCCACCCATTCGCTGAGGTCGGACAGCGGACGGTTGAAGTTGCGGCCCGATGAATCGGTCCAGGCCAGCCCCTCCTCCGCGGCAAAGACCCTGAGATCCGAAATGCCGCCGTCCTTGTATTTCTGGATGCGGACGCCCTTGCCCCGGCTCATTTCGGGCAGCTGATCGAGCGGGAAAATCACCAGCTTGCGGTTCTGCCCGATGGCAGCGACGTGGTCGCCCAGGGCGGGCACAATCAGGCGCGCTTCCTCCGTGCCCGAGAGGTTGAGCACCTGCTTGCCCTTGCGGGTATTTGCGACCAGCTCGTCCTCCGGGACGATGAAGCCGTTGCCGACGTCCGACGCGATGACGCGCTTCTGGCCCGGCCGGTGGACGAAGAGGTCGACGATATCCTGCCCCTCCTCCAGGTCGATCATCAGCCGCACCGGCTCGCCCTGCCCGCGCCCGCCCGGCAGCTTGTCGGGCGTGAGCGTATAGACCTTGCCGCCGGTCGAGAGCAGCAGCAGCTTGTCGGTGGTTTCGGCATGGACGAAGCGCTTGAGCCGGTCGCCGGTCTTGAAGCCCTTCTCGTCGATCTCAGTCGTGTGGCCCTTCATCGCGCGGATCCAGCCCTTCTCGGAGAGGATCACCGTGATGGGTTCGCGTTCGATCATCGCGGCCGCGGACTCGATCGCGATGTCGGCGTCGGGAGCTTCGGCGAAGATCGTGCGCCGTGCGCAACCGGGCTTTTCGGGTGCGTAGAGCTTCCGCAGCTCGCCGATCTGCCTCGTCACCTCGCCCCACTGCCGGCGCTCCGAGGCGAGGAGCGCCTCGAGGTGCGTTTGCTCCTCGGTCAGGGCCTTGTGCTCGTTGCGAAGCTCGATCTCCTCGAGCTTGCGCAGTGAGCGGAGCCGCATATTGAGGATCGCTTCGGCCTGGTTGTCGGTGAGCTTGAACGCCGCAATGAGCGAAGCCTTGGCGTCGTCCTCCTCGCGGATGATGCGGATCACCTCGTCGAGGTTGAGGTAAGCGACTATGTAACCATCGAGCACTTCGAGGCGGCGGGCGATCTGGTCCAGCCGGTGCTGTGTGCGCCGAACGAGCACGTCCTTGCGATGCTCGAGCCATGCCCTGATCGTCTGTGAGAGACTCATCACCCGCGGCACGGTGCCGCGGTCGAGCACGTTGATGTTGAGCGGGACGCGAACCTCGAGGTCGGAGAGCCGGAAGAGCTGCTCCATCAGGATCACGGGATCGACGGTTCCGGCCCGCGGCTCGATGACGATGCGCACGTCGTCCGCGCTTTCGTCGCGGACGTCCTTGAGCAGCGGGACCTTCTTGCTCAGTAGCAGCTCGGCGAGCTTCTCGATGAGCTTGGCCTTCTGCACGCCGTAGGGAATCTCGGTGACGACGATCCAGTAGACGCCGCGTCCCTTTTCCTCGCGCTCCCACTTCGCGCGCAGACGGAACGAACCGCGGCCGGATGCATAGGCATCAGCAACGGTTTCGGGCGCATCGACCAGAATGCCTCCCGTCGGGAAATCGGGCCCC
>CAYRNE010000176.1:3398-6493 GCA_964425245.1 uncultured Devosia sp. | reverse complement strand
TGATCGGCGCGGCGGACGATCTCCCAGGCGTCGCGATGGTCGTTGACGAAGCGCCCCCAGGCGAGGGCCTCGTAGCCGATGCGGAGGCCGCGATCCCGTGCCCGCTCACCGAGGGCGCGCAGATCGGCCGCGGCGCGTTCGATTCCACCAACCGCTTCGGGCGAGACGCTGGAGCAGATGAGCATCAGGTCGCACCCGAGCTGCTGCATGACGTCGAACTTGCGCTCCGCGCGGTCGAACGCGCGGCTTCGAAACGGCTCAGGCAGGCCCTCGAAATCACGGAAGGGCTGGTAAAGCGTGATCTCGAGTCCGAGTTCGCGCGCAATCTTGCCGACCTCTGCCGGCGTACCGCCAAACGTCAGGAGGTCGTTCTCGAATATTTCGAACCCGTCGAACCCGGCCGCCGCTATGGCCTGCAGCTTGTCGCCGAGGTCGCCGCTGATCGAGACCGTCGCTATCGAGGTCTTCACTCTCATTCTCCGCGCCGCCGAAAAAATATCCCTCCGCTCCGAGTCGCATGGAGAGAGAGCCCCAGTCACAATATACGAACTGGTTAGTTCATCAACCGAGCCGCAAAGTCGTGGTCCTGGCGGGCAAGGGTCCGGGGGCTGCCCGTGCGTGAAATCCCGCTTCATCGCGGCAATGATGCCGGCTGCGCGGCGTTCAGGACCGAGGAGGACAGCACCTGCCGCCGGGCCGGACGAGGAAGGCCGTGGCAACTGCGGCAGACCGCATCCCGCGGGGGGCTATTCCCTGGGCAGCTTGCCCGGCTTCAAGACGTAGCGCAGCACCATGTCGACGACGTTCCGGCGCAGGGCCGCAAGCGTCCTCGGCGCCCCGAAGTCCCGGCCGAAAATCTTGGAGAAGGTTGCGCGGTTCGAGACGTTGAAGAAACAGAGCGCGCTGACCTGCCAATGAAGTTCGATGGGATCGAGTCCCTTGCGGAACACACCTTCGGCCACGCCGCGCTTATAAACCGCCTCGATCGTGTCGATGGCCGAAACGTTGAGCTGCCGGATGACTTTAGAGCGCTCGAGATACTCCCCGTGGTGGATGTTCTCTATCATCACCATGCGGATGAAGTCCTCGTGCCGGTGGTGGTGATCAAAGGTGAACTCCACCAGCTTCTTGAGCGCTTCCATGGGCGCCAGGCCCTCGATGTCGAGCTTCGATTCGCCGTCGCGGACGAGCCGGTATGCATTCTCGAGGACATTGAGGTAGAGCCCTTCCTTGTCGCCGAAGTAGTAGTAAATCATGCGCTTGGAGAAGCGCGTGCGCGCCGCAATTTCGTCGATGCGCGCCCCGGAGAGCCCGTTGAGAGCGAATTCCTCAGTCGCCACCTCGACGATGTTCCGCTTGACGCCTTCGGGGTCCTGGCTGCGCACGGGCGCCTTTCGCGGTCGTCCCGCCCTGCCCTTGACCGCTGTGCTCATTCCCTCACCTCGACCGTATGGCGGCCGCCCGATTGACTAAACTAACCAGTTCGTACATTGTGCACGTGCTGCGCGTCATTTACCGGCGAACGCCGACGCAAGACAAGCAGGAGACGCCGGACAACACGATCCGGCGAGGGGAGGAGACGGGTGGACGTAGCCACCGCGGCCAATGCTGCCGGCGTTTCAGAAATCGCCGGCAGGCACCATGCAAGGCTCCGGCACGAATCGCGCACGGGGTTCCTCGTCGGGTTGATCGGGCGCGGCATCGGACGGTCGCGCTCCCCGCGCATGCATGAACTGGAGGCGGAACGGCTGGGCGCGATCTGCTCCTATGCGCTCATCGATTTCGATCGCCTGGATCTCGACGACAGGGACCTGCCGGGAATCGTCGCGGCGGCCGAGGCGAACGGCTTCGCCGGCCTCAACGTCACGCATCCGTTCAAGCAGAGCGTTACCGACTACCTGACCGATCTCGCGCCGGAAGCTGCGGCCATCGGCGCGGTGAATACCGTCGTCTTCCGGGAGGGCCGCCGCACGGGTCACAACACCGACAGCTGGGGCTTTGCCGAGAACGTGCGGCGGGGCCTCCCCGGTGTGGCGCTCGACAAGGTCGTTCTTTTCGGGGCCGGTGGCGCGGGTGCCGCGGTGGGTTATGCGCTGCTCGAAAGGGGCACGGAATTCCTCGATGTCTACGACAGCGAAGGCGGACGGGCGACACGCCTCGCCGAGCGGCTGACGCATCGCTTTGGCCGCGCGGTCGTGCCGGTGAGCGATCCGGTGGCCGCGCTTCGGCGCGCCAGCGGGACGGTCAATGCCACGCCCGTCGGTATGGACAAGTATCCGGGCATGCCGTTCGACCCCGCTGTGCTCAATCCACGCCAGTGGGTGGCCGACATCGTCTATTTTCCGACCGAGACCGAGCTGCTGCGGCGCGCGCGTGCGCTCGGCTGCCGCACGCTCGCCGGCACCGGCATGGCGATTTTCCAGGCGGTCAGGGCCTTCGAACATTTCACCGGCATCGCTGCCGACCCGGACGCCATGGCGCGGCATTTCGAAGCCGCCGCCTGAACGCAATGCGGTCCATAGGACCGAAGAAAGCCCGGTACGGGCACACACGGACGAAAGTCCGCAACTTGGGAGGACACTAGGATGACGAGTTCCGGTTTCACACGCAGGGCCCTGCTGGCGGGCGCGACGGCGCTGCTCGCAATGACGGGGGTCACGGTCGCCGCGCAGGCACAGGACAAGCCGACGCTACGCTTCTCTGCCGTCTTCTCGGAGGCCGATATCCGGGCCGAGATGATGAAGCAGTTCGGCGACGCCGTCGCTGACTTCGCGACGCTCGAGCCCTATTACGGCGGCACGCTGTTCAAGCAGGGCACCGAGCTCGTGGCCCTGCAGCGCGGCAACCTCGAAATGGGCAACATCGCCCCGCAGGACGTTTCCAACCAGATTCCGGCGTGGTCGGTGCTGACCTCGGGCTACCTGTTCCGCGATGCCGACCACCTGCGCGCCTTCTTCGACAGCGATGTCGGCGCCGAGTTCAAAAAGATGGCCGAGGACCAGTTGGGCATCGTCATCCTCGGGCCGACCTATTTCGGCATCCGTCAGGTGGGACTGAGAGGCGACAAGAAGATTTCGACGCCCGCCCGGGAGAGC
>CAYRNE010000176.1:0-3388 GCA_964425245.1 uncultured Devosia sp. | reverse complement strand
CATCAAGCTTCGGATGCCCGGCGGCGACGCCTGGCAGTTCCTCGGCCAGGCGCTCGGCGCCAACCCGACGCCCATGGCCTATGCCGAGGTCTATACCGGGCTCCAGACCGGCGCCATCGACGGCCAGGACAATCCGCTGCCAAACGTCGAGAACATGAAGTTCTACGAGGTGATGGACCAGATCGTCCTCACCTCGCATCTGGTCGGTTACGATCTCCTCGTCATCAGCAAGGCTGCATGGGACGGGCTGTCGCCCGAGAATCAGGCGGCGCTGCAGGAGGCCGCGACCGCCGCCATCGACATGAGCCAGCAAAAGCACCTCGATCGCGAAGCCGAGCTGGTGCAACAGTTCAAGGATGCCGGCCTCGACATCTATGAGCCGGACCTCGCAGCGTTCCGCTCCCATGTGCAGGAACAGTACCTGAACTCCGACCTCGCCAAGGACTGGCCCGAGGGCGTGGTCGAGCGGATCAACGCGCTCTAAACTGGCGTCCGCACAACCGGCGTCGCGCCTGCCGGTGCGGCGCCGCCACTTTCGGGTAAGGATCGGAACATGGAACGGTTGAAGGTCATCGGCGGCTGGCTGCGCCGGCGCGCCGAGAACGTCATCGCGGCGCTGCTCGCGATAATGTTCGGGGCCTTCATCGTCCAGATCGTCTTCCGCTATGCGTTCAATTTCCCCATCGGCTGGACAACCGAGCTGACGCTCATCACCTGGCTCTGGCTCGTGCTGTTCGGCGCCGCCTTCGTCGTGCGGGAGGACGAGGAGATCCGGTTCGATCTCATCTACGGCGCGATGACCGGGCGGGCGCGCCTCGTCACCTCGCTGGTGACGGGCGTCTTTCTCATCGCCATGTACGTGATGTCGTTCCCGGCCGTGCTCGACTACGTGCTGTTCATGAAGGTGCAGCAGACGAGTTACCTCGATATCCGCTTCGACATCCTCTACATCATCTATCCGGTCTTCGCGCTCGCGATCATCGTGCGCTACGGCTGGCTGCTGTGGACTGCCATACGGGGCAGGGCGCCCGAAGCGTTCGATCCCACCAAGGCAGGCTCGGGCGTATGAACCTCGCCGATCCGTTTACGGTTGCGATCGTCACGATCGTCGTCGTCAGCCTGCTCGGGCTGCCCATCGGGCATGCCATGATCGCAGGCTCGATCCTCTATCTGTTCCTCGCCGGTCTCGACATGGGGACGGCGGCCGAACAGCTGCTCAACGGCATGTATACGAGCTGGCTGCTGCTCGCCGTGCCGCTCTTCATCCTCTCGGCCGAGATCATGAACTCGGGCACCATGACCGAGCGCCTGCTGCGTTTCTGCGATGCGCTCGTCGGCCGCTTCCGGGGCGGTCTGGCCCAGGTGAACGTCGCCCAGTCCATCATCTTTGCCGGCATGTCCGGCTCGGCCATCGCCGATGCCGCCGGCTCGGGCAAGATGATGCAGAAGATGATGACGCACGACGGCAAGTACACGCCCGCGTTCGCGGCGGCGCTCACCGCCGTCTCCGCCGTCATCGGCCCCATCATCCCGCCCTCGATCCCGATCGTCCTTTATGCGCTCGTGGCCGACGCCTCGATCGGCTATCTTTTCCTCGGCGGGGTCGTGCCGGGCCTGCTCATGGGGGCGGTGCAGATGGCGCTGATCGCGGTGATCGCGCGGCGGCGTAATTTCCCGGTCGAAAAGCCCACACCGCTGCGCGAGCTGCCGCGGATCACGGTCAGGGCGTTCCCGGCGCTGATGATGCCGGTCGTTCTGCTCGGCTGCATCTATACCGGCATCACGACTCCCACCGAGGCCGCCGCCCTGGCCGCGGCCTACGCCCTTCTCATCTCGGTCGCGCTTTATCGCAGCGTCACGATGCGGGGTTTTTACGCCATGCTCCTGTCGAGCGCGCGCACCACGGCCTCGATCGGCATGCTCATCGCGGGTGCGCTGGTCTTCAATTACGTCGTTACGGTCGAGAACATTCCGTACACGATCCGCGATTTCATGGCAGGGCTCGATCTCTCGCCGCTCACATTCATGATCTTCGTCAACATCCTGCTGCTGATCCTCGGGTGCCTGCTCGAGGGAACGACGATCATCCTGATCGTGCTGCCGGTGCTGATTCCAACGGCCGAGGCGCTTGGCATCGACCTCGTCTATTTCGGCGTCGTCGCCGTGGTGAATATCATGCTGGGGCTGGTCACACCGCCCTATGGGCTCCTGCTTTTCATCATGACCAACATCTCGGGCCAGCCGCTGCGCGCCATCGTCAGGGAGGCACTGCCGTTCCTCCTCGCCATGCTCGGCGCGCTGGCCTTCATAACCTTCGTTCCCGAAAGCGTGCTCTGGCTGCCCCGTCTCCTGGGCTATCAGGGCGGAGCAGGATTGCCATGAAGCCGATCCACGTTCTCAACGGCCCCAATCTCAACCGGCTGGGCAAGCGCGAACCCGAGATCTATGGCACCACGACGCTCGCAGAAATCGAGGCCGCGTGCCGCGAGGCCGCGGGCGAACGTCCTCTCGTTTTCCGCCAGACGAACAGCGAGACGGAGCTCATCGAGTGGGTGCACGAGGCGATCGACGAGGCGGCCGGCATCCTCATCAACCCGGCCGCCTTCACGTTCACCTCGTTGGCCCTGCTCGACGCGCTCAAGATGTTCCCGGGCCCGATCATCGAGTTCCATATCTCGAACATCCACAGGCGCGAGCCGATCTATCACCGCTCCTACGTCTCGACGACGGCGACGGCCGTCATGGCCGGCCTCGGCGCGATGGGTTATCCGCTCGCCATCACCGCACTGGAAAGGCTGATTGGGAGCGCCGCGGAGCGAACCCCGGATTAGCCAGGGAGCCCGCGACCGAACGGCCACTGCGCGCGGCGCGAGCGCCCATCTGTCAGACAGGGGAACCGGAATGGTGGAGCTGAGGGGAATCGAACCCCTGACCTCATCATTGCGAACGATGCGCTCTCCCAACTGAGCTACAGCCCCGCCGACCCGCGCGATGTGGCGCAAGCCGGCGGTGCTGTCAAGGCCCGGACGCCTATTCCGCCGCCTCGGCGTAATCCTCGAGCGGCGGGCAGATGCACATCAGGTTGCGGTCGCCCCAGACGTTGTCGACCCGGTTCACCGGCGGCCAGTACTTGTCGACCCGGAACGCCCCGGCCGGAAAACACCCCACCTCGCGCGAATAGGGCCGGTCCCAGTCGCCGACCAGATCCTCGACCGTGTGCGGCGCGTGTTTCAGCGGGTTGTTGTCGCGGTCGATCCGCCCCTCTTCGACCGCCCGGATCTCCTCGCGGATCGCCAGCATCGCGTCGCAGAACCGGTCCAGTTCCGCCCTGGGCTCGCTCTCGGTCGGTTCGACCATCAGCGTGCCGGCCACCGGCCAGGACATCGTG
>CAYRNE010000175.1:0-6543 GCA_964425245.1 uncultured Devosia sp. | reverse complement strand
CCGCAAATCATCGGGGAATAGCAAAGACTTGTCGTCCGGGGGGTAAGGCCGCGTTAAGTGCGCGGGGCCTATGCTGCCTGCCGTCAGAAGCAGCCAGCAGGCAGAAGCCCGCGATGACAGCGCAACGGGGGACTTGGCACGGGCCAGTTGCGGCCCTCGCGCGCGCTTTTGCGTTCGCGCTTTTTCTGCTGCTCCCAGCGCTTCCCGCCGCCGCTCAGGAGAAGGCACAGCTCTTCGTGACGAACGAGGGCACGTTCGGCCGTCTGGTGCTGAACTTTCCCAGCCGCCTCGACCTGCCGGCCTACCGGCTCAAGTACGACAATGGCGTGCTCGCGGTCGAGTTCGACCAGCCCATCGATCTGTTGCTCCCGGACGTGCCCGTCGCGTTGCCTGACTACATCGCGGCGGCGCGCGTCGACCCGGATGGACGAGGCGTTCGCTTCGGGCTCAAGACGGGCTTTCAAGTCAACCGGATCGAGGCGGGCGAGCGCCTGTTCATCGACCTGTTGCCATTGACCTGGCAGGGCCTTCCGCCCTCACTGCCACCCGAGGTCATTGCCCAGCTCGCCGAGCGCGCGAAGCAGGCGGCGATCCTTGCCGAGCAGAAGCGCAAGGCCGAGGAAGCCAAGGTGCTGAACCCTGTGGCCACGGTTCGCGTCGGCCGCAATCCGACCTTCTTCCGCGTCCAGTTCGATTGGAGCGTGGCAACCAAGGCCAAGTTCCAGGTGGCAGAGGGCAAGGGCACCGTCACCTTCGATTGGCCGGTGCCGATCGATCTTTACGAGATGAAGTCCGACACGCCCCCGGAAGTTCTGGGCGTCAGCAATCGAGTCGATGCCTCCGGCTCGCGCGTCGAGATCGGCGTCGCCAAGGGCGTCGTGCCGCGCTTCTATCGCCTGTCCGACCAGCGCTTCGTCATCGACGTCGACATCGACCCTAAGGTTGGCGTCGAGCAGGCAATAGCCGCTGATGAGCTCGAAGAGCGCGAGCGCCAGGCAGCCCTCGAGGCCGCGCTGAAGGAGGCGCAGAGCGGGCAGGCCGCTGCCGAGCCGAGAGTCCCTGTGGCCAACGTTCCCTCGACGCCGGCCAAGATCGTACCAAAGGTATCGACGATCGGCGGCACCGTGCGTGTCGCCTTTCCGTTCGAGCGCGATACGGCCGCCGCCGTGTTCCGGCGCGGCGACGTGGTATGGATGCTTTTCGAGACGCCGGCCGCGATCGAGGCCCCGCAGAATGCGGATGCCCTCGACGCGATCGCGAGCGGCTTCGAGGTCATTCCCGCCGGCAACACCAAGGTGGTCCGGCTCGACCTGTCGCGCGAGCGGCTGGCGACGCTTGGTTCGGAGGGCCGGTCGTGGGTCCTGTCGCTGGGCGACGTCCTCCTCAATCCCACCGAGCCGCTGACCAGTCAGCGCGCCCGCGACGAAGCAGGGCACCTGCGGATGACCGTCGACGTCCAGACGCCGTCCCAGGTCCACCAGTTCCGCGATCCGGTCGCCGGCGACATGCTCACCGTCGTCACGGCCTTCCCGCCCGCGCGTGGCGTGATGCGCGATCTTGATTATGTTGACTTTTCCATGCTGCGTTCGGTGCACGGACTTGTCGTCAGGCCCGTCAACGAGACGCTGCAGGTCGAGATCGAGGGCACAACCGCGCTTCTGACAGCACCGGAAGGCCTGACCCTCTCTTCGCTCGAGAACGTCCGCAGGCTCGACAGCGGTAACCCGCCCGAGTTCCGCGACAGCTACATCGAACTGGCTTCGATGAAGGAGGACAATCCTCGCGTGCTCACCGAACGCCGGGAAGCGCTGATCAACCGCGCCTCTAAGGCGGAAGGGCGGCTGCGCGATGTGGCGCGGTTCGAGCTGGCCCAGTTCTACATCGCCAACCGCTTCGCCCATGAGGCCATCGGCGTGCTCCGTGTTCTCGAGAGCGAGATGGACTCCGCGGATCTCGCCAAGAAGACGAAGCTCGCGCGGGGCATCGCGGATACGCTCGCCGCCCGGCCTGGCGAGGCCCTCGCCATTCTCGGAACGGAGATGTTCGCCGAGGAGGTCGACGCCCTGATGTGGCGCTCGATGGCAAAGGTGGACGCCAACGACTATGTCGGTGCGCGTGCCGACGCCATCGCGGCCGAGAACGTCATCGAATCGTATCCCGCCTGGGTCAAATCCCGGTTCCTCCTTCGTGCGATCCGGGCAGCGATCGAAACGAACGACCTGCCGCTCGCGACCCGCTATCTGGAGATGGTCGAATTCGCCAAACTCGATCCCGAACAGGTCACCGAGTATCACCTGTTCCAGGGCAGGGTGGCAGAAGCCGAGAACCGGATCGATGAGGCGCTCGACACCTACGGCCAGGTCATTGCCGCAGACATTCGTCCGACGCGGGCCGAGGCAGTCTACCGCACGCTTCTGCTGCTCGACCGGACCGGCCGCATCGATCTTGCCAAGGCGACCGAAACGCTGTCGGCGGAAACCATGCTCTGGCGCGGCACCGCGCTCGAAGCGGACATGCAGAGGCTGCTGGCGCAGCTGTACTTCCGCCACAAGGACTATCGCCTCGGCTTCGAGACCGTGAAGCAGGCGGTTGCCTATTACCCCGAGAGCAGGACGATCACCGAGCTTCTGGGCGAGGCGCAGAGGGTGTTCGCCGAGCTTTACCTCGATGGCCGCGCAGACGAGCTCGATCCGGTCGCCGCGCTGAGCCTCTACTACGACTTCCGCCAGCTTACCCCGCCCGGCAACCGCGGCGACGAGATGATCCGGAACCTGGCGCGCCGGCTGGTCAAGGTCGACCTCCTGGCCCAGGCGGCAGACCTGCTGGAGTACCAGATCGACAGTCGCCTCAAGGGCGTGGCGCAGGCGCAGATCGCCGCCGATCTTGCAGTGATCCGCATTGCCAACCGCGATCCTGAGGGGGCGCTTCGCGTCCTCAACCGCACGCGGCTCGCCGACCTCTCTCCGTCACTCGAACGGCAGCGCCGTATCCTCGAGGCGCGTGCGCTGATCGATGCGGGTCGGCAGGACCTCGCGATCGACCTGCTGTCCAGTCTCAGAGGTCACGACGCGGACCTGCTGCGTATCGAAGGCTACTGGAAGTCGAAGAACTACGCTGCGGCGGCCGAGCTGATCGAAGTCATGTACTCGCCGGGCCTTCATGTCGCGCCCCTGGTGCAGCCCGAGCGCATGCGCATCGTGCAGGCGGCAGTCGGGTTCGCGCTCGCCAACGACCGCCTCGCGCTGTCGCGCGTGCGCGCCAAGTTCAGCGAACAGATCGCGCAGACGCCGGAATGGCCGATGTTCGATTTCGTGACCAAGGGCATCGCGCCCGAAAGCATCGAGTTCCGCAAGGTCGCGCGCGAGGTCTCCGGCCTCGATACACTCAATGCCTTCCTCGAGACCTACCGGCAGATGTACGCCGAGGGCAGCGACGCCATGATGGTCGCGTCCGCTGTATCGATGGGCGGTGCCTGACTGTCAGCGGGCAGCGGCTAACCGCCTGCGAAGCTCCTGACGAGCGAACCGGCGACAAGGTTCCAGCCGTCGACCAAAACGAAGAAGATCAGCTTGAACGGCAGCGAAATGACGATGGGCGGCAGCATCATCATGCCCATCGACATGAGCACCGATGCGACCACCATGTCGATGATGACGAAAGGCACAAACAGCAAAAAGCCGATCTCGAAGGCGCGCCTGAGCTCCGAGATCATGAAGGCCGGCGTCAGGATATGCAGCGGCACCGCTTCGTTCTCGGCAGGCGGTTCGGTGCCGGCCATGTCGAGGAAAAGCATCAGGTCCTTCTCCCGGACGTTGGCCACCATGAAATCGTGAATAGGCGCCGCGCTGCGGTCGAAGGCCTCCTGTACCTCGATGGTGCCCGCGACCAGAGGTGCAATGCCGGCGTCGTAGGAGGCCTGCAGGGTGGGGGCCATGATGAACGCCGTCAGAAACAGGGCCAGCGAGACCATGACCGAGTTTGGCGGCGCGGTCTGGAGGCCGATTGCCGTGCGCAGCAGGGACAGCACGACGACGATGCGCGTAAAGCTCGTCACCATGACGAGGATCGAGGGTGCGAGCGCGAGGAAGGTGATCAGCCCGACGAGCTTAACCGCGCGCTCGGTCAGGGTCGTCTCATTGCCGAAATCGATCGAGATGTCCTGCCCAAGAGCAAGGGTAGGGACGAGGACGAGGACGACGGCAGCGGCGGCGAGCCAAGCGCCGCGCGCGGCGCGGGGGTCAGCTCCCCTCCGCCTTGGCGCCGTCCCCCGGATAGTTCGCCCCGCCAATCCTGGTCTGTCCGCTCGTGTTCCTTGCCGTGCCGGTTTTAGCTGAGTCGACACGCCGATGGTCGGAATTGTCCGGATTCATGGGGATAACGGCGGCCGGCTCCATGCGCGAAACGGGGCGCATGAGTCCGGTATGGCGCAGCGACGTGGCGGCGCGATGCGCGACGGGTTTGGCGAGTTCCCGCAGGCGCTCCATAGGACCGGCGGCGGGCGATGCGGGATGGAGCGCGCGTGCTGCCTCGAGGGCGTCCGTCACCGGCTGCGAGGGTGTGTAATGGTCAGCCGGCGCGGGCGGCGCAGCCGGGGCCTCGGCTGCCGTACGGCGCGCCGGGGGGCCGGCCGGGCGCTCGACGGGGATGCCCGATTCGACCACGAGGTCCTGCGGTCCGCCCGTGAGAATGAGGTGTTCGACGTTGTCGCGCCGCACGATGAAGAGCTGGCGCTTGGCGTCGATCATCACGCTGTCGACGACGTTGATCCGCCGGTTTCGGCCCCTGACCAAGGTATTGGACGCACGGAAGAAAACCTTGAGCACCCAGACGCCGAGGACGATGAGGACGAGGACGATCCCGAGCGCCAGCACCGCCGTGACAACGGTGTTCTCGGAACCGCCGAAGAGGCTCGTGAGGAATTGCATGCGGCCCCTCCAGCTTGCATTCCCGGCCGCCATTCCGGGACGCCGATGGTCAGATATTGCCTAGTATAGACCCGGGATTGTGCAAAATGCGAGGCGATAGGTGCGGGAGGCGGCTTGGTTAACGGCCGGTTAACCACTCGTCGGCAAGGTTTGCCTAGTTCCGATCGCGAGTCTCGGTCACATGGATTTCAACACGATTCCGTTGTTCACGGCGCTCGCCACGAAGATGAAGTGGCACCAGACGCGCCAGGGGCTGCTCGCCGAAAACGTCGCCAATGCCGAGACGCCGGGCTATCGCGGCCGCGATCTCAAGGATTTCACGTTCGAGCGCGAGCTCGCGGGCATTGAGAGCCTGAGCACGGCGGTGACGAGGAGCGGCCATATCGTCGCGTCCGCTTCGAGCGACATGGCATTCAACGTGAAGACCGCGGACGGCTTCGAGATCACGCCGAACGGCAACAGCGTCACGCTCGAGGACGAAATGATGAAGGTCGCGCAGAACCAGATGGACTACCAGACCGTGACCACGCTCTACACGCGTTCAATGAGGCTCCTGCGCACCGCGCTGGGACGGCAGGGCTGAAGGCAGTGAGGTGAGCCGATGACCGACTTCCTTTCCTCGCTCCGCATCGCCGCGTCGGGCCTTCATGCGCAGACGGCGCGGATGCGGATCGTCGCCGAGAACATCGCCAACGCTGATTCCGCGGGGAAGACACCCGGCGAGGAACCATATCGCCGTCGCATCCCGACGTTCAGCGCCGTCATGGACAGCGAAGCCGGAGGCAAGGTCGTGCGGATCGGCCGCCTCGCCTACGACATGAGTGACTTCCAGACGCGCTACGAGCCCGGGCATCCGGCGGCCGACGAAAAGGGCTACGTCCGCTACCCCAACGTCAACACGCTGATCGAAGCCATGGACATGCGGCAGGCCCAGCGCACCTACGAGGCCAATCTGAACGTGGTGAGCGTCACGCGCCAGATGCTCGGCTCGACCATCGATATCCTGCGCGGCTGACGCCGGCTGACCTCCGGAGACGACACCAATGGCCACCCCCATCAATGCCGCAACCGCCGCCTACAACCGCGCAGCGCAACTGATCAACGACGCGGCGAAGCTTCCGGCCGCGGGCAGTCCGGACGGCGGCGGCACGGACTTCGGCAAGGTGCTGGCCGAAACGGTGCAAGGGCTCGTCGACAGCGGCCGCGTCGCCGACCAGAAGGCGATGGAGGTCGTCAGCGGGAACGGCGACATCATCGACATGGTGACGGCGATTTCGCAGACCGAGATGGCGATCGAGACGATGGTGACGGTCCGCGACCGCGTGATCTCGGCCTACGAAGAGATCATGCGGATGCCGATCTAGTGGGCCGGCCCCGACTCGGCGCAAGCTGATGCCATGACCGGACCGGAAGTCCTCGATATCGCGCGTGACGGCATCTGGGTGCTCATCCTGGTATCGGCGCCGATGATGGTCGTGGGGCTCATCGTCGGCGTTGTCATCGCGCTGTTCCAGGCACTGACGCAGATCCAGGAAATGACGCTGGTCTTCGTTCCGAAGATCCTCGCCATTTTTCTCACGATGCTGGTGACCCTGCCGTTCATGGGCGACGTCATGTC